>NZ_JAPYKP010000013.1:0-70766 GCF_037179725.1 Mesorhizobium sp. Cs1321R2N1
CAACCCGACCTTACCGGCGAACTGTCGATGACCACCGCAAAGCAGCTCGCTCGCTACAGCGCTGTTGAGGGCGCGCTCGCGAGCGGCTTCGCTACCGCCGAGCTACACCACCTGTGGGGACGCGACCCCGCTTACATCAAAATAGGGGTTGTCCTGATGCCAAGGCGCGCGATTGACTGCTCCTGCCTCGCGCACCATCCAGTTATCGGTAATCAGGGCAACCGATTCTGCGCGCATCGTCTCGCCTGCCAAACGCGCTGCAGGTGAATTAAATATGAAATTCTTCATGTGTTCATTTTCGCGCCAGATCCACATGTCAGCGCAATACGTTCCCGGCTTTGTATCCTTTGAATAATCAAGATACATCGGCCCTGGATTTGCGCGGCCAAAGTTCACCGCTCTACGCACCTCGTCGAGCCAGTCCTTTGAGAAGACATTTCGTAGTACCACTACGCCATCTTCTTCATAAGCTCTGATCTGTTGGTCTGACAACATGACTGCCACCCTCGGTTCATTTTCTGGTGCCATAGGAGTAGCGTATGGCGCTGTGCGACGAGAACACATTTCTCTTGACGCTGAGGTTAGGTTTAACTTAACCATCTGCTATGGCTATCGCTGTTCCGTCACTGAATTGGCTTCGGGTTTTCGAAGCTGCTGCGCGCAGCGAAAGCTTCGCGCGAGCCGCCGAAGATCTGAACATGTCGACTCCGTCTGTCAGCCAACAGATCAGGGCATTAGAGGAGCGCCTGGGGCGGGCGTTGTTCGAGAGACATGCGAGATCTGTCGTACTAACAGACGCGGGTGTGGCCTATCTACCTTTGGTACAGCAGGCGCTGCAGTCTGTTGAAAACGCTACCCTTGGGCTGTTTGGCGCAAATCCAACCCAGCAAGTCTTCATTCAATCCGTGCAGATTTTCGCCCAGGGTCTCCTTGCTCCACGATTAGCCTTGTTTATTGAGAAATATGACAACGTTGCGGTCACGTTGAATACTGGCTTCCGTCGTCTTGATTCTTCCGCCTACTTTAATGACCTGGAAATCGTTTTTGGGAGACAGAGGACGCATGGTTTAGACAGTGATGTGTTGGTGGGCGAGGAATTGTACCCGGTCGCTCGACCAGATATTGCCGATTTGATCAACACTCCGAAAGACCTTCTGAATTTCCGTCTTATTGAAGTTGCTCCCGAGCGGGCCGGTTGGCACTTTCTGTTTGATCATTACAAACTTCACGCTGAGACACCGAAGTTCGTCTATACCGACGATACGTCGACCGCGATGGTGATGGCCCAAGGAGGGATGGGAATTGCAATTGCCCGCGCGCCGGCTAGCAACGAGGCCATGAAGAGCGGGGGACTCGTTCCATGTTTGGGCGGCGACGCCATACACGGCCCTGAATTTTTCCACCTGGTGTATCGAGATTGCACAACACTACGGCCTGCCGCCCGCCTCTTCCGAGATTGGCTACTAAATTGGTGCTCTGAGCTCAGGCGTGCCACGCCTACAACTTGACTCGATCGCCAATAGGCCTGAATCGTCGAAAATCCTTAGTCCTACAGATAGCGCTCGCTCCTGAGGAAGGGTTCAAGCTGGGCGCCGGGCATCTCGGGTGAGGTTTTCACTGCGACCAGGCCGCGGAGCTTGGATGGACGCTGACCAAGAAGTGCCGCGTGCCGCCCAGGTCAGCTCTTCTGTAACCATTTCTTTGCCCGGCTCAAGCGCTCTCTGTTGCTCGAAACATTGCTCCGGGTTTTTAGCAGCACATCGGGCGGCGCCCGTACAAGGTATACCTCTGGAAATCAGATCGCCCCCGATTCCCCTCTACATCCTGCTCATGTGGTGGAATCGGCCGGAGACAAAACATCCTATTGCCAGATCGCCAAGCAAGAGGTATACCTATATCGCCCAACCAATTAACCCAATCACGGGGGAACTCGATGAAATTCACCAAAATTCTCGCAGCAATCGTTGCAACCGCCGCGCTCTTTTCGGCATCCGTTGGGAGCCACGCGGATGCGCTCACCGACCGAGCTAAGAGCGGTCAGCCGATAAGGATCGGATTCGCTCACGAGATCCCTTGGGCATACCCCGGAGATAAGAACGAGCCGTTAGGCTTTGCCAATACTCTTGCTGTCGGCGTTTTGAAATCCATGGGATATACCAACATCCAACCCGTCGTAACTGATTGGGGCGGCTTGATCCCCGGCCTTCAAGCAGACCGCTTCGACATCATAACAGGCGGTATGTATATTACTGGCAAACGTTGCAAAAACGTCGCCTTCGCGGAGCCAATGGGCAAATTTGGAAACGCTTTTATCGTTAAGAAAGGCAACCCTCTGGGGATCCATAACTATAAGGACATCAAGGACAAGGGCGCGACGATGGTGACCGTCGCCGGTTACGTCAACGTTGACGAGGCGCTCAAGGAAGGAGTTCCTGAGAACAAGATAATGCAAGTGCCAAGCAACACTGAACTACTCGCCGCCGTACGCGCGGGTCGTGCGGACGTTGGTGCTGGAACCTACTTCGATATGAGAAACTTTGTGGAAAGTGCCCCGAACGAGATTGAGGCAACCGACTCCGCATCGCTGCCCGATTGGACGAACAACTGGGTGGCGATTGCTTTCAAGAAGGAAGACAATGATTTCCTGAAGGCTTACAATGAGGCGCAGGCAAAATATCTTGGCACACCTGAGATGCTTGAGGCAGTAGGGAAATTTCAATACACGAAGGCTCAGCTTCCGGGTGATACGAAAACCGATTGGATTTGCTCAAACCGATAATAGATTTGAAGCCGACGGGTCGCAATCTGCGGCTCGTCGGCGCGCTGTCGCACACTTTTGTAGCACTGGCAGATTAGTTCTCGTTCGTAGAGCTCGTCGCGACGATTCATCCGTTGGGTTCGGATAGGCTTCGTCCATACGTTTGGGAGCTTTATACATACCGATGTGCCAAAACTGATGGTTCGGTGGCGCCGCATTATGGATCTGCAGGTCAAGCGGCATAGTTCCTTTCTCGAGCCCCAGAGGACGTCGGCTTCGGTTTTGAGCTTTTCGACCAGCTCGGCGACAGACTTGACTTTGATGCCAGCCTTGCGGTCAGACGGTTCCTCGGTCGTCAGAAGCTTCAGGCGCGACGCGGTGGACACGCTGAAAGCGGCCGGGCTCTATTCTTCGCCTTCATGATGTTCGGCAGCGAAGCGTAATCCGGTTCGTTGAGGCAAAGTCGGTCGTGACGACCGCCGGAAGCTTGATCTCGATGGTCCGGAGACCGCCGTCGACTTCCCGGGTCATGGTCGCCTTGTCGGCACCGATTTCTATCTTGCAAGCAACCCTGGGCCCAGCCGAGAAGGGCCGCGAGCATCTGGCCGGTCTGGTTGGCATCGTCGTCGATCACCTGCTTGGCGACGATGATACCGCCCGGCTGTTCGGCCTCTGCCACACCCGTCAGGATCTTGGCGACAACGAGCGGCTCGACCCTATCTTCGGTTTCGACGAGAACCGCGCGGTCGGCACCCATGGCGAGTGCGGTGCGCAGCGTCTCCTCAGCCTTGGCCGTGCCGATGGAGACGACCACGACTTCGGTCACCTTGCCGGCTTCCTTGAACCGCAGCGGTTCCTCGACAGAGAATTTCGTCGAAGGGGTTCATCGACATTTTGAGGTTGGCAAGCTTTAACGCGCGAAGCATCCGGCTTCATGCGCATCTTGATGTTGTAATCAAACCCACGCTTACGGGTACGAGGATTTAAACGGCAGCCCCAAATGTAGTCTGTTCGGATCAACCTTCGGCGCGGAAGCAAGTTACCTCAAGCCATGGCAGGATTGCTCAAACTGCTTCGAAGCACATGGCGATCCCCATGCCGCCGCCGATGCAAAGGGTGGCGAGACCCTTCTTGGCGCCGCGGCGACGCATCTCGAAGACCAGCGTGTTGAAGACGCGGGCGCCCGAGGCGCCGATCGGATGGCCGATGGCGATGGCGCCGCCATTGACGTTGACGATCGAGGGATCCCAGCCCATGTCCTTGTTGACGGCGCAGGCCTGCGCGGCGAAGGCCTCGTTGGCCTCGACAAGGTCGAGGTCGCCTGCCGACCAGCCGGCCCTTTCCAATGCCTTGCGCGAGGCGGGGATGGGTCCGGTGCCCATGATCGCCGGATCGACGCCGGCGGTTGCCCAAGACGCGATCCGCGCCAGCGGGGTGATGCCGCGTCTGGCGGCTTCCGCTTCGCTCATCAGCAGCGCACCGGCGGCGCCGTCATTGATGCCGGAAGCGTTGGCGGCGGTCACTGTGCCGTCCTTGTCGAAGGCCGGCTTCAGCTTGGTCATGGCATCGATGGTGGCGCCGTGACGGATGTATTCGTCCTGGTCGACAATGGTGTCGCCCTTCTTGCCCTTGATGGTGAAGGCGACGATCTCGTCCTTGAACTTGCCGGCCTTCTGCGCGGCCTCGGCCTTGTTCTGGGAGGCCAGCGCGAACTGGTCCTGGTCATCGCGGGTGATCTGGAACTGGCGGGCGACGTTCTCGGCCGTGTTGCCCATGTGGTAGCCGTTGAAGGCGTCCCACAGCCCGTCCTTGATCATGGTGTCGATCATCTTGTAGTCGCCCATCTTGACGCCGGCGCGCAGGTGCTCGGCGTGCGGCGACAGCGACATCGATTCCTGGCCGCCGGCGATGATCACCTTGGCGTCGCCGGTGGCGATCTGCTGCATGCCGAGCGCGATGGCCCGAAGGCCCGAGCCGCAAACCTGGTTGAGGCCCCAGGCGGTGGTTTCCTTGGGCAAGCCGGCTAGGATCGAGGCCTGGCGGGCCGGGTTCTGGCCTTGCGCCGCGGTCAGCACCTGGCCGAGGATAACCTCGTCGACCTCGGCCGCCTCGACGCCGGCACGCGACAGCAATTCCTTGATGACGACGGCGCCGAGTTCATGCGCGGGCGTGGCGGCGAAAGCGCCGTTGAAGGAGCCTACGGCCGTGCGCGCGGCGCTGGCAATGACGATGGATGGGGTGCTCATAACAGCTGCTCCGTTGATGGTTGGACCGACAAGGTTACGACCTTTGGCTCAAACAATGCTCCCGGTCAGTTGACGATGGTGGCTTCGGTTGCCGCGCGCAGCACGCTGTCGGTCACGCCATCGGCGAGCTCCACCAGTTTGAGGCCGCCGTCGACGACGTCGAGCACGCCAAGATTGGTGATGATCCGGTCCACCACGCCTTTGCCCGTGAGCGGAAGCGTGCAGGCCTTTAGCACCTTGGACTCACCGGCCTTGTTAGTGTGGTCCATGACCGCGACGACCCGCTTCACACCAGCGACCAGATCCATGGCGCCGCCCATGCCCTTGACCAGCTTGCCGGGGATCATCCAGTTAGCGAGGTCACCGTTCTCAGCGACTTCCATCGCGCCGAGGATCGCCATGGCGATCTTGCCGCCGCGGATCATCGCAAAGCTTTGCGCTGAATCGAAGAAGGCCGAGTGCGGCAGGGCCGTCACGGTCTGCTTGCCGGCATTGATCAGATCGGCGTCGATCTTGTCTTCGGTCGGGAACGGACCGATGCCGAGCAGGCCGTTCTCCGACTGCAACGTGACATGCACACTGTCGGGTATATAGTTGGCGACCAGCGTCGGAATGCCAATGCCGAGATTTACGTAGGTGCCGTCTTGAAGTTCGCGGGCAGCCCGTGCTGCCATCTGGTTCCTATCCCAAGCCATCTTGTCTCCCCTGCCTTCACGCTGCCGCGCGCGTGGTGCGCTGTTCGATGCGTTTTTCGTGCTCGCCCTGGATCAGGCGATGCACGTAGATTCCCGGCAGGTGGATCTGATCGGGATCGAGGCTACCGGCCGGCACAATCTCCTCGACTTCGGCCACGCAAATCCTGCCGCATGTCGCAGCCGGTGGGTTGAAGTTGCGGGCTGTCTTGCGGAAGACGAGATTGCCAGTCGTGTCACCCTTCCACGCTTTGACGATCGACAGGTCGGCGACGATGCCGGTCTCCAGCACATAGGTCTCGCCGTTGAAGGTCCTTACCTCCTTGCCGTCGGCAACGACCGTGCCAATCCCGGTCTTGGTGTAGAAGCCGGCAATGCCCGCCCCGCCGGCGCGCATGCGCTCGGCGAGCGTGCCTTGTGGATTGAACTCGAGCTCCAGTTCGCCGCTCAGATACTGACGCATGAACTCGGCGTTCTCACCAACGTAGGACGAGATCATCTTCTTGATCTGCTTGGTTTTGAGAAGCACACCCAGACCGAAGTCATCGACTCCGCAGTTGTTGGACGCAATCGTCAGATGCTTGGTACCGGCTTCACGTATTGCGGCGATCAATAGCTCTGGAATACCGCAAAGGCCGAAGCCGCCAGCAGCGATAAACATGCCGTCAAACAGCAACCCGTCGAAGGCGGACCCAGCATGACTATAAATTTTATTCACCTTCAAACCTCCAGCAATTGGTACTTGAAATCGGGTTCGCTTCGCCTCGCAGCTTCGAACTTCAGTGACAAAATGCAGGCCTGTCGTCCGAAGTCATAGATCCCTCCGATCCGCAGCATCGCGGCGGCGTGACGCGAGCAGGATTCATGGCGGGTTTTTCCTGGCTGTCTGGGACACCTTGATCAGCAAAAGTTCTAATTTGCTTGATCTCCGACTTAACCCACCTGCTCGCCGATTAAGCCTCCGAGCGAGGCAAGTCGCGAGAGGTGAAAATTTGCGTCCCCGAACAGCGTATCCAGCATCGTCACATGCCTGAAATAGTGTCCAATGCTGTGCTCCATCGTCATTCCAATACCACCGTGCAATTGGATCGATTGATGGCCGATGGCCTTTGCGGACCGACCAATCTGCACTTTTGCAGCCGAGATCGCCCGTTCCCGTGCTGTTGCATCCTTCTCTCCAGCCATCACCGCGGCATAGATCGCCATCGAACGTGATTGCTCCAGATCGACGAGCATGTCGACCGCCTTGTGCTGCAGCACCTGGAAACCGCCAATTTTCTTGCCGAATTGCTCGCGCGTCTTCAGGTAGTCGAGTGTGATCGCTTGCATTTTTTCGAACGCACCAAGCGCTTCAGCACATATTGCTGCGACAGCCTCGTCCGCTACTCGCAACAGGATCGGCAATCCCCCCGCCGGGTCTCCGATCACGTCAGCCGAGTCAACCCGCACATTCTCAAGCGTTATGTCAGCTGCGCGCGATCCGCTGTGGGTGGGATAGCCGCGGCGACCAAGTCCCGTTACGTCAGCGTCGAGCAGGAAAAGGCCGATGCCTTCCTTTTGTCGTGAGTCCCCGGACGTGCGCGCCGTTACAATGAGCTTATCGGCAGTGTCCCCGTGAAGCACGAGCGCCTTCATCCCATTCAGGATCCATTCGTCCCCAATCCTCTGTGCCTGGGTCTCAACATCGAAAAGATCATAGCGCGACTGGGGCTCCATGTAGCCGAGGGACATTTTCGCCTGACCCTGAGCGATGGCTGAAATGAGTTCCGATTTCTGCACTTCACTGGCGCCGTGCCGAAGAATCCCGCCCGCAAGCACCACAGTCGAAAAATACGGTTCCTGAGCCAAAGCCCCGCCGAGCGCTTCCATGACGATCATCGTGTCGACTGCGCCACCTCCGAAGCCACCATATTCCTCGGGAAATGGTAGCGCGAGAAGTCCAAGATCGGCATAGTTTGCCCACATGGACTCGCTGTAGCCCTGCTCTTCAGCCTGATATCGGCCGCGATCCGCGAAACCATATTTGTCGTGCATCAATCGTTCGATGCTGTCTTTCAACAGCCGTTGCTCTTCCGTTAGATCAAAATTCACTGCCGATCTCCTTTACCGACGCGAAATACCTATAGTCCTTAAGGCCTAGAGACCGAGGATCATCTTCGCGATGATGTTCTTTTGAATTTCACTTGAACCAGAATAGATCGTTGCGGCGCGACTATAGAAATACAACGGGGCGATCGTCTTAGCCCACTCGGGCCCCACCGATTGCCCGTCTTCGGCACCGACTTGTTCGTCGGTCAGATCTGGAAGGGCGTGGGGGCCGACTACATCCATCAGAAGCAATGTAGCCGCCTGCTCAATCTCGGATCCCTTGAGCTTGAGGATGGAGCCGGCGGGATCTTGGGTGCCGTTCTGTTGCGTTGAAACCGACACAGCCCGCAGCTGCGTTATTTCGAAGGCCTTCATTTCGACTTCGACGGCAGCCACCTTCTCGCGGAATGCCTCGTTATCGATCAACCGCTTCCCACCCAGGTAGCATTGCGCAGCAAGATGCTTCGCGCGCAGCACGCGTTCCTTGATGAGGCCTAGGCCTGCATCGACGAAACGTTCGTTGCCGAGCAAAAACTTGGCATAAGTCCAGCCCTTGTTCTCTTCGCCGATGAGGTTCTCGACGGGAACGCGAACATCGGAGAAGAAAACCTCGTTGACCTCATTGCCACCGTCAATCAGCTTGATCGGCCGCACCTCGACGCCAGGTGTCTTCATGTCGATCAGGAGAAATGAGATGCCGTCCTGTTTCTTCACATCCGGATTCGTTCTGACCAGGCAGAAGATCCAGTCCGCATACTGTGCGCCTGTTGTCCAGATTTTCTGACCATTGACAACATAATGATCGCCATCGCGCACAGCCCGGGTCTTCAGGGAAGCGAGATCGGATCCCGCGCCAGGCTCAGAGAATCCCTGGCACCACCAATCCTCAGCGTTGATAATACGCGGCAGGAAGTGCAGTTTTTGCGCCTCATTGCCAAAGGTGTAGATGACCGGCCCGACCAGGGTAACACCATAGCCAAACGCCAACCGTGCAGCGGGGAAGGCCTGCAGCTCTTCCTCATAGATATATTGTTGGAGCGGAGACCACCCAGTACCGCCATACTCCTTCGGCCAGCTTGGCACGCCGCTCTTGTGGAGAGCACGCGTCCCCTCGGCAATTTCGTCTCTAGATAGGTGCCGGCCTTCGGCTAGTTTGCGGCGAGTTTCAGGTGAGATGTTGTCACGAAGAAGCTGACGCATCTCTTCCCGAAACTTGCTCTCATCTTCTGTAAACGCGAGATCCATTGATCCCTCCATGAGCTTTAAGTACGACAACAAGGCCTGTCGCAATCTGGCAACATTAACGGTCGGAGCGCCTGCCTGCGGCGCCGGCGCATTCAGGTGGAGAGGGCTAGATGCCCTTCCACACAGGCTTGCGTTTCTCAACGAAAGCCCTGGCGCCTTCCGATTGATCCTCCGAATTGAAACATTTCTGAACCGATGCCAAAGAGCGGCTGTACTCAAACGCGGCCTGCTCGGGGATATTTTCGGTCCGACGCATCATGTCTTTGATGGCAGCAAAAACGAGCGGCGGTCCGTCCGCCAAAAGGGTTGCCAGTTCACGTGCCCGTGGCATCAAGTCCTCGATCGGGAGCACTTCGTTGACCAATCCCCAACGCTGGGCCTCGAGAGCATCCATCCTGCGTCCGGTAAACATGAATTCCAGCGCGACGTTGCGGGGAACCCGGCGCGGTAGACCAACGACGGCCAGGTTAGGCACGACGCCAACGTTGATTTCGGGGAGTGCAAAGTAGGCGTGTTCCGCAGCCAGAATGATGTCCGCTGACAACGCAGCTTCTAACCCACCACCAATGCAAATCCCATTGACCGCGCAAATCACGGGTTTGTTGAGATTGGGTAGCTCGGTCGCCCCCGCCCAACCTCCTACTCCGTGATCCGAGTCCGCCGCCTCACCATCCGCGGCAGCCTTAAGGTCCCATCCTGCACAAAAGAATTTCTCTCCCGTGCCGGTGAGAATAGCGATCTTCAGATCGGCGCTATCGCGAAATTCTCGGAACGTTTCTCCCATCAAACGCGAGGTGGCAGCGTCGATGGCATTCGCCTTCGGTCGGTCCAATACGATCTCTAGAACGCCGCCTCGTTGTTCAATCTTCAGAGGTCCTGACATCTTCACTCCTCTCCCCTCAATCTAATAAGGCTGTCAACCGCGATTGCGCCGAGACCTTCTGCCCGAACAATGATCGGATTGATCTCGAGCTCGAAAATTCCTGCCGCAGGCTCTCGGATCAGTTCGGCGACGGACATAACGGCTGAGACCAAAGCATCCACGTCGGCGACTGGGCGCCGCCGATAGCCGGACAACAGACGGAATGACCGCAGCGTTTTCAGCGCACTGAGGACGTCCTTTTTCGAAAAAGGCGGAAGCAACACCACCGAATCTTCAAGCAGTTCGGCAAGTACGCCGCCTGCACCAATCAAAACGACCGGGCCGAACGCATCGTCAACGTTGACGCCGACGATGAACTCGGCAATGCCGTCGCGGACCATCTCCTCGACCAGGATTTTTTCGGTAATCGTGCCAAGTCGGGCCGCTTCCTTTTCGGCCTTTTCGACGTTGTCGACGTTTAGGGCGACGCCATTTAGCTCGGTTTTATGCTGAATGGATTGAGAGGATACCTTCATTACGACCGGAAAGCCGATTGTCTCAGCCGTTCGAGATGCATCCTTCGCAAAAACCTCGGCGGTTCGCGGCGTCTTTATGCCGGCCGACGACAGGATTTGCTTTGCGTCGAACTCATTCAAATTGCGTATTGAGCCCCTGAGGGCACGCCGATCGAGACGCGGCGGCTTGAAGTTCGCCCATGAGGCTCCCATTTCCGCAGCGATTTCGAATGCTCTGAAAGTCTCTGACATGCCTTGCATGGGGGCAACGCAAGATTTCAAGGCCATCTCGGCAATAAATCCTGGCGTGGATTCAGGCATCGTGCTTGCGATGAAAGCCTTGGCTCCCGTCTTCCGCGCGGCAGCCAGGAAGGCTCTTATCGGAAGCTCTTCCTTGTGCGCTTGTGCTTCAAGGTTTGGGTGATCCAGGAAGAAACCATAGAGGTCGGCATCGCCATCTTGAAAGGCAGAAAACATTTGGCAAAGCTTTTCCTGATCGTGCCAAATGAAGGTCTGGAAATCCAAAGGGTTGCCGAGGGTTACGTGATCGCCGAGGATTTTGCTCAGTTCGTCCCTGATCTCGGTTTTGATTGGCGGCAATTGCACATCGACCTTCTCGAGCAGATCGGACGCGATGGCCATGTCACCACCTGACCCCCCGCAGATCGCCAAGCGGTTTCCGGCGAACGGGCCGTGCACATGAAGTAGCTTCAGTGTTTCAACGAATTCGGCGATGCTATCACACCGGCCCACACCGATTCTCTGAAAAAGCGCATCCAGATACCGTTCGGTGCCCGCCATCGCGCCCGTATGACTTAAAGCAATGCTGCGGGCAGTCTCCGTACGACCGGGTTTGAGGATCAGGATCGGAACCCGCCTCTCCTGCGCAGCGCACGCCAGATCTCTCAGGTCAGACGGATCGCCCATGGACTCAAGGTACATACCGATAGCCGATACTCTCGGGTCCTCAAGAGCCGCATAAGCGAGATCGACAGATGTCACCGACGATTGATTGCCG
The DNA here is from genome assembly GCF_037179725.1 of Mesorhizobium sp. Cs1321R2N1. Classification (NCBI taxonomy): domain Bacteria; kingdom Pseudomonadati; phylum Pseudomonadota; class Alphaproteobacteria; order Hyphomicrobiales; family Phyllobacteriaceae; genus Mesorhizobium; species Mesorhizobium sp. Cs1321R2N1. Next base: position 11,425 of record NZ_JAPYKP010000013.1, read on the forward strand.
ACCGAAAAGATCTTTCCGATCGGCAAATGCCGATTGGAAAATAGCACGTCGCAAGCGACCGTCCCGGATTGAGAAATCACGCACACGCCTCGGCCCACAGATCGAGCGACAGCAGGATCCGGAAACAGCGAGATACGGTCGAAGAAGTTGACAAACCCGAGGCAGTTGGGACCCAGGAAGGGAAAATCTCCAGCAGCCTCCAGCAGCCTGGTGTTAAAGTCGGCCCCGCCTTCCCCCGAGCGCTCTGCGAACCCGGACGCCAGGCAAACTGCCCCGCCTGCGCCGAGCTCTCGTAGCAGTCGCACTGCATCAATGGTCGCTTCGCGGTTGATTCCGAGGAATGTGCAGTCAGGTACCGTGGGCAAAGCTTCGAGCGATGGCCAGAAACCCTCCACGCCCGTAGCGGCTTTTTCCGGATGAACCCTGAATATTAAACCTTGAAAGCCGAAATCCCGGCAGTTGTGCTCCACGAGATCGGCCCAGCGCCCACCCAAGATGGCGACCGACTTGGGTGACATGAGCCGCGTCAGATCTTTTCTCATCGGTACCTCCCGCTGCCGACTCTCTAGGCGCGAGCTGGCTTCTCTCCGATGGAACGTCCCGCCGCCTCGGGCGTCGGAAGCGTCGCGTGCGCCTCAAGAAGCGGTTTGAGCTTCTCCATGATCCCGGGCAGCGGCGGCACCGACCGTTTCTCCTTCAAGGAAACGTGCAGCATCACGCTCTCGTATGTCGACAACACCATATCGTCGGAAGCCCTATGTAACGACATGAAACAATGTATCCTCTTGCCGTCCGATGGAAGCAGTTGGGCCTTGACATCCAGGGCGTCGCCAAGCTTTGCCTCAGCAAGCAGCCGGACATGACTTTCGACGGTATAGTAGCTATGGCCGCCCTTTACATACTCAATGTCGACTCCACACTGCTGGAGCAGCACATCGGCAGCGTCAGCAAAGCACTGCGTGTACCGGTATTCCGTCATGTGGCCATTGTAGTCGATCCAGGCAGCTGGTACTCTCACGTCGAGAAGCCGCAAAGCCTGGTTGCGTGAAGCGCTATCGATCTTGGGAGCGATCTTCCAAAGGTGGGTTTCGAAATCAGCCAAAAGCTTTCCGGCGCCCCAGCCGCGGCCCTCATCTCCCACTTTCAATGCCTGCAAAATTCCGACCAGGTTCTGGTCGCGGATTCGCTCGAGGTCTCGTATGCCGTGCTGGCCTGACTGGGCGTCGGACTGGCTCGCGATCTTCTCTACGAGTTCGGGATTGAGATCAACAACGTTCGTTAGCTTGGTCCAGGGCCACTCGAGGCAGGGACCGTACTTGGAAAGGTAGTCGCGCATGCCAGCCTCACCGCCAGCAACGCGGTAGGTCTCGAACAGGCCCATCTGCGCCCAGCGCAAGCCGAACGAGTATCGAATGACGTTGTCGAGCGTTTCGGTGTCGCAGATGTCGTCCTTGATCAACCAGAGGGCTTCACGCCACAATGCCTCCATGAGCCGGTCGGCCACGAAAGCGTCAATCTCTTTGTTGATGATCAACCCGGTCATGCCGATAGTGGTCAACTTGGCTTTGGCATCTTCAAGCGCTGCCCGCTTCGTTTGGTTACCGCCAACGAGCTCTACAAGTGGCAGCAAGTAGACCGGGTTAAACGGGTGTGCGACGAACATCCGCTCTGGATGTTTCATGTCCCTCTGAAGATCGGTAGCCATGAGCCCAGAGGTCGAAGACCCAATCAACGCTTCTGGGTCGGCGGAGCGATCGATCTGGGCGATCACGCTACGCTTGAGGTCGAGTCGCTCGGGTACGCTTTCCTGGACCCAATCGGTGCCCTTAACAGCCTCCTCGAGTGAGGGGCAGAAGGTCAATGCTCCCCTCTTGGGAAGCGGTGCGTTCGTCAGAAGCGAGTAAGCATATTCAGCATTTGCAATTACTTCGCCAACGAGGCGTTTAGCGTCGGGATGGGGATCGTAAACATTGACGTCGATCCCGGCCAGAATGAAGCGAGCGATCCATCCGCCGCCAATGACACCGCCGCCAATGCTGGCCGCCTTCTTGATTTGGACCATTGAAGTTTCCTCTTTCTCAGTTAGATGGCGTGATCGTTCCGGACGATCACTTCAGCAGGCTGCGAAATCCTGCGAAGTGAGGTTTGATGTCCAACCAGATTACCGCTTCGTGAGTTTGAGTTTACGGCGAACTTCCTCCGGACCGATGATCCGGGCGCCCATATTTTCGACGACATTGACAGCCCGCTCGACCAACTGGCCGTTGGTCGCAAACTCACCCTTTCCAACGTAGAGATTGTCTTCAAGGCCGACACGAACATTTCCGCCAGCTAGGACAGCGGCCGCGGGGTATGCCAACGCGTCACGGCCGATCGCGAACGCGGAAAAGGTCCAATGCGACGGGATCGTGTTCACCATTGCCATCAAAGTGCTGAGGTCGTTCGGCGCGCCCCATGGGATGCCCATGCAAAGCTGAACGAGGACGGGATCTTCGATCAGACCTTCCTCGACAAGCTGCTTGGCAAACCACAAGTGTCCGGTATCGAAGACTTCGATTTCGGGGCGAACACCGAAATCGGTCATCATCTTAGCCATTGCGCGAAGTGTCGATGGCGGATTAGCCATTACATAATCGCCGAGGTTGAAGTTCATTGTGCCATTATCAAGCGTGCAAATTTCGGGTGCGCACTCTAGAATGTGCGCAAACCTTTCCGAGGCACCAACGAAGTCACTGTTTGGCGCGACTGGAAACGGTTTCTCAACACTACCGAAGATAAGGTCGCCACCCATACCAGCCGTGATATTCAAAACAACGTCCGTGTCCGCTTGACGGATCCGATCGGTGACTTCCTTATAAAGATCGTTTCGACGAGAAGGTGCACCAGTTTCGGGATCGCGAACATGGATGTGAACCACTGCAGCGCCTGCCTTGGCAGCTTCGATGGAGGCATCTGCAATTTCTTTCGGCGAACGTGGTACATGTCGGGACTTCGATGCGGTGTCGGCCGCACCGGTTACAGCACAAGTAATGAAAACCTCGCGGTTCATGGTCAGGGGCATTGCTCTTCTCCTTGTATGGTCGTGGGGGTATCGCCAATGCTCCGCATCGCCGCGCACCAAACCCGCCAGATGTTCGGTTGTTAAAATTCAGTAGCGTTGGTTTGGCCGTCGATTGCGACGGACTGCCCGGAGATTATTCGTCCGTGAGGACTGCACAAAAACAAGATCATACTGGCGATCTCTTGGACACTCACCAGCCTCCTCATGGACGTTTGATTGAGTACCGCCTGCCTAATTTCTTCAACCGGCACCCCGCGAGACTGGGCAGCCATCACATTAACTCTTTCCGCTCGGGGGGAATCGACATTGCCGGGGCAGATCGCATTTACATTGATGTTCACTGGCCCGAGTTCCCTTGCCAGGACTTCGGTGAGTCCGATAACTCCGTTTTTTGCCGCGCAATAAGGGGATCGAAGCGGGAAAGGAAACAGGCCTGCCACGGAAGACATATTGATGATTGATCCACCTCCGGCGCCCTTGATCAGTGGAATCGCCGATCTCGCGCAATAAAATGAACCATCCAAATTTACGGCGAGGGTGCTCCTCCATTCATCGTCACGCAGAGATTCCACTGGCTTTGCCGGTCCAGAGACTCCCGCATTGTTCACTAGGACGTCGAGGCCATCCAAGTGGCGCTGAACTTCTTCGAAAAGCTGAACCACGGCCTGGGAGCTCGAAACGTCAGCCGCTACCGCCTGCAGTCCGGCCTCTGCTTGAACGCGCTCAATCGCGTCGGGATCGACGTCGCAGACGAGCACCTTTGCTCCTTCGGCAGCAAACCTCTCCGCTACCGCCCTTCCGATACCAGAGGCGCCGGCAGTGACGAGGACGCGCTTATTCTCAAGTTCCAGATCCATGCAGATCAATCCTCCGCCTTAGGAAAATTCGTTCGGCGCCTGGCTCTTCCCGGGCGGGTCGACCTGACGGCGATGATATTGTCTCGATTACATAATACCTATTATATTTCAACGGAGCCTCAGTCAAGGGCGGACGGCATTATCGGAGTTCGGCTTTGGTAGCCGCTAGGGAAGCCGAACTCCGAGATCGGGTCTCGCACCTCTGGTGCCCGTAGATATCCCCTTGATTTGGCTAACCAGTTTGTGCCGTTTCCTTTGCGGTCGGACCTTTTTGCGCTTTCCATATCGAGGATAAAGTCACACAAGGGACGCTGAATTTTCGAGAGCAGAAAATAGAATTCTCTGACCTGCATCATGCAAACTCGGCTGCGCCGCCTAACGCACGATGTTACGGGCGACTGGCGTCCCTTAATTCCGCGCCTGGAGGATACGCCTCTTAGTGTGATGTGCGACGTTTAGAGTTCGCCTCCGCATGGCCGCCCGTCCATATGTCGCTTGGCGTCCTGTATTTCGGCCCAGCTCGCAATCAAGGGAGTTGAACAATGGCGGACCCCTCATGGTTTTATATTATATATTGACCATTATCTCACAATGGCGGAGATTATGGCGCTCTAGGCATGCGCTTCGGTCGCGCGGATGCCGCAGGGAACGTTGAAAACAGATTGGATCGGTTCATAGAGATATGCCAAAGATTATCGATGTTGAGCAAACCCGGCTTCGCATTGCTAGGGCAGCATGCAAGGCAATAGCACAAAAGGGCATCTCGGGTGTAACCATGATCGACATTGCCAATGCCGCCAACGTGACGACGGGAATGATAACTCATTACTTCGGCGGGAAGGCGGACATCATCGCAGCGGCAATGCGAATTCCTTTCCTCAATATAGAACGCAACCTTGCTCGATTGCTAGAAAAAGGGGAGACTGACCTTGCAACGCTGCTTGACGTCGCGATTCCAGCATCAAAGTCTCATTTCGAGGACAGCCTGATTTGGGTGAATTTCTGGGGCGTGATTGCAACCGATCCTGAGTTTCGAAAACTTAACGTGGCACTGCACCGGGAGGGTGGCAATATATACGCTCAACTCATGCGAGCCAGCTGGCCAGAGAGTAAAGATTGGCCGGCTGAGGTTTTCGAAACCGCGCTTCGGTCCATCGTAACATTCATTTTCGGGCTAACTGCGGGCGGTGTCACCAATCGAGCCGTCTGGACGGCTGCTGTTCAGCGCTCTCAACTGCAAACTCATCTGCGGCTGGTACGCCAGTCGGCACGACTGGAAACACTTCAGCAGCGCGGCGACGCCCATGGCTTGATAGCTCCAGACGCTCACGTCTCTGCGAAAACAGATACCCGACAGGCGTCCGAAATCCGACGGATCTGATAAACGCCAGAAGTAATAAAGACGCGGACCGCGGCAATGCCGCTCTGCAGGCGTGCTGCGTCCAGTTGACGCTAGGCTTTGCATCGTTCGGCTAATCCTCTTCCATCCGTAACTAACCCTGACACGTTGCTGCAGGAGCCGCCGTGCAAGGCGGATGACGCATTCTGGAATGCAAGCGGACCTGCCCCGTTGCGCCTCTCTTGTTGACTCTTATTTTCTAATGTGCATTATATCATAGGGCCTTGAAAAAAATAACCAGTCGGTCCGAGAGTGATTTGTAGACCCAGCTATGTACGACTGAAGAGTGCCGTACCGAGCGGCCTCGCGCCGGCTACCAGTCGGGATGAGAGTGGTCTCACAAGTGGGAGGTGGTAAAGAAATCCAATGAAGCCAAGTTCAACATCGGACGGCCAGCCGATTTTGGAGGTTCGCAAGCTCCGCAAGTCATTCGGCCCGCTCGAGGTACTCAAGGGCGTAGAACTCTGTGCCTCTAAAGGAGATATCCTTACGTTGATCGGCAGCTCCGGGTCGGGTAAGAGCACCCTGATCCGCTGCATCAACTTCCTCGAGGAACCATCTCAAGGGGAGATAGTCCTGGACGGCGTCGTCTTTCCAGCCATTCCAGGTCGGCGGAGAACCCGAAAGCAAAACGCCGATCTGGTCATGCTGCGGCGAAAAGTTGGCATGGTCTTTCAATCCTTCAATCTGTGGCCGCATCGTAGTGCCATCGAAAACGTAATGGAGGGCCCACTTCAGGTACTCGGCGTAACTAAGAAAGAAGCGCACGAACGTGCACGGGCTTACCTGGATAAGGTGGGGCTCAGCGACCGACGCAGTCACTATCCAAGCCAACTTTCCGGTGGGCAGCAGCAGCGGGTCGCGATCGCCAGAGCACTCGCGATGGAGCCAGAAATTCTTCTCTTTGATGAACCGACCTCGGCGCTCGATCCAGAGCTGGTAGGCGAGGTCCTGCGCGTCATGCAGCGTCTCGCTGTCGAAGGTCGGACAATGGTCATTGTTACACACGAGATGCAATTCGCCCTCGAAGTGTCAACTGAAGTTATTTATCTTTTGGGAGGAACCATCGAAGAAAGAGGCAAGCCTAACGACGTCCTTAGACAGCCTAAATCGGAGGCGCTCGCCTCCTTCCTACAAAGATATCGATCATAATGAGCGATAAGAAGAGAGGGAACTGGTTATCATGATCAGCAAAGTCACGGCTATACTGTTCGCAACCGCCGCAAGCGCAATAAGTCTATCTCCCGCACATGCACAAGAGGCTATTAAGATCGGCATCGACGCTTCTTACAAACCAAATGCCTGGGTGAGCCCCAATGGTGAATTGACGGGGTTTGAAGTCGATCTCACGAAGGCGGTATGTGCCGAAATCAAGGAAAATTGTGAGATTTCCAACGTCCCTTGGGATGGCATCTGGACCGCGCTCGACACGAGCACGATCGACATGGTGGGCACGACCGTAACCGTTTCGAAAACTCGTCTCGAGAAATACGACGCATCGCGCGTTATTTACAAAGTCGGATACGCGTTTCTGGTGCCCGCCGACGCTGATATTTCCGGCGGCATTCCATCACTGAAAGGTAAGTCGATCGGCACCATCGTCGGCACTGAACCGTACTACGTGTACATCAAGGCTATGCTTGGCGACGACACCGACATCCGCGGCTACGACAGTCCCGACGCTGCGGTACTCGACCTCGATGCGGGCCGCATTGCAGCATTCATGAATGACGGCCAGCAGCTTCAGTATCAGTTCATCAGCACCGGCAAGTATAAACTGGTCGAGAAGCCGAACTTCGACTCCAAGTTTGTCGGAGCCGGCCGTGCCTGGTTTTTCAGAAAGGGTTCCAAGGAGCTCGTCGACAAGTTCAACAAAGGCCTCGACGCGGTGATTGCCTCTGGCAAGCTCGACGAAATCGGTATGAAGTACCTCAATACAAAGTTTACGACTCCATGAAGAACGTGAACAGGAGGGTGAAGTGCGATGATTGAGATCGTTGCACCTTACTTTACCTTTTGGCTGAAGGGCGCAGCGCTAACCCTAGGGTTGGCCGCTGTGTCCTTCCCTATCTGCGTAGCGATCGGACTGGTCGTGGCATTCGCAAGCTTCTCTCCGGTCCGTACAATTTCGACGTTGGCGGCCGCGTTTATCAATCTATTCCGTGGCTTGCCCGAAATTATCGTGATCTTCATTGTCTTCTATGGTTCTACGATTTCACTTGTAGCTCTTGGCAGCAAGCTCGGCCTGGCGGTGGGAGGCATCAACCCAGCGGTCGCAGCGATGTTTGCGATGTCTGTTCAATCTGGATCCTACGCAGCTGTTATCTTCAAGGATTGGATGAGCACCATGCCAAGAGGCTATACCGAAGCGGGGCTCGCTATCGGAATGACGCGCTTTCAGATCCGTCGTCGAATAGTCGTGCCGCTCGTCCTCAGATCCGCGACCCCCGCTCTAGGAAACCTGTTCCTGGTGATGTTGAAGATTTCCGCACTCGCATCGCTCATCGGGGTGCAGGAGCTTAGTCGTTCTACAACGGTAATTGCAGGTTCTACGCGGGAACCCTTGTTCTGCTATATGATCGCCGCGGCGATGTATCTCGCTATCTCCGCGGTGTCGGGTATGGTTCAGCATGGCTTTGAAGCGGCCATCGAAAGGTCTCGCTAATGCTCAATTTAGCGATATTACAAACTCCGTCCTTTTGGTGGACCGTTTTAAACGGGCTTATAACTACCGTTGCGCTGACCGCGCTCAGCATGATTTTTGGTTTCCTGATTGGAGGAGCGCTCGCCACCTTGCACGAATATGGGAGAGCCTCGCTGCGTCTTGCCGCGAAAACCTACATCTTTATTTTTCGCGGCGTGCCACTGCTAATCCTGCTGTTCTTGGTCTATTACGGTATGCCACGAATAGCATGGTTGCGCGGCGGGTTGCTTTGGGAGTTGATTCTTAGCTCACCTTTTCGAACGGCCGTTTTCGTACTCAGCATTAACAATGCTGCCTATCTTGCGGAGATGATCCGCGGCGGTCTCAAAATGGTCCCTCGCGGATTACTTGAGGCAGCGCTGGCTATTGGAATGACGGGGAAACGCGCGTTCTTTCGCGTTCACGCTCCACTGGCGCTTAGGTCTGTCCTGGGGAACCTCGGTAACGAAACCGTCGCCGTGGTCAAGGCGTCGGCGATCACAAGTGCAATCACCGTCCATGACTTAATGGGTGGTCCCACCATATTAGGCAAGGTATATCTTGACCCGCTCACGCCCCTGCTTGTAGTCGGCATGATTTACGTCGTAATTGTCCAGATCATCGACCACGTAGTCAAGCGCTATCAAGCGTACTTGACGGTTGCGAGCACTGGGCACGTAAGTAACATTTAATAGCTTGCCCATCCCTGTCTTGCCTAGTTCGCGCTTCAGCTCTTTGCCCATGCTAATACGCTCGTTTTTTGGACGTGAACTCTTCCTTTTATGGAGGCTCAGGCGTCTGGTGGCTAACCGGACATACATTATCAGCCCCCGCCATGACCGTGTTGTTCATCAGCATCGCTGTCGCCACGGACCCACCCCACCGGCAAAGGGTGTAATGGTCACCACCGCTTCTGCTGCGTCGCGAAAGGCGATGTAGCAGACCGGAGGCGGCTCCCTCACCTCGCTCCGATACTGCCTGGCTTAGTGAAGCGGGCGCCGCCACCAGTGAGATTGGCGCCTATATATAGCTGAACCGTCACGCAGCTCGTTTTCCTTAAAGAACCCCGAATTCTCTCTTGACTGGGCCTCCTTAGTGTGGAGGGTGTGTACATCTTATCGAAGCAGGCAAGGCCTTGTTGAGCAAGTAAGCTTGCTTGCGCAACATGAAGATCGGAGAATTTGACGATGCTCGAAGAAGCACGCGCGAGGACACGCGCCCTGCAGGAACGCCTGAAAGCTCAAAGCATAGGGCTCGCCATTTTCACCGACGAGAGCTCCATCGCCTATCTTGCTGGCTTCTGGGGCTACCTCTCGGTCGAATTCGGCCGACCCACGTTTCTCCTCGTCCGTCCGGACGAGGAGCCCACTGTCATCACGCCGCTGATGGAAAGCGAGATGGTGTCAAAGATGACCTGGGTCGAGAACGTTCGCGGTTGGGCAGATTCCGGTCCGAACCGTTGGGAAGATGTTCTCCGTGACGCTATCGGCAAATCGCCCGATGCGCTTTGGGTTGAAAGTGGGAGCATTCCCGCGATCGTGCGCAACTTCCTCGACGAACAGTTTGGTTCCGTTCCGCTGAACAATATCTGCCCGACGCTCGGAGAGTTGCGGATGATCAAATCGGCGGCAGAAATCGATGTCATGAAGCAAGCCGGGCAAATCGCGGGAGCCATGATGGCCGCCGCGCATCAGTCGCTTGAGATCGGAGCGCCTGAATATGAATCGGCACTTGCAGTCATTGCGGCCGGCACAAGGAAGGCGGCTGGCTTTCTCACTGCGAGGGGTTGGGAGGCGTTCGTCTCGCCATTAATTCACAACTTGCAAATCATGCAGTCAGGCGCCGACACCTCAATGGTCCACCGTCGTTCGAATACAAAGCTGCTCGAAAAGGGTGACCCAGTCTACTTCTGCTTCTGCAATATGGCCCAGTTCAAGCAATACAAGCTTGGCTTCGACCGCATGTTTTTTGTGAAAGAAGCAAGCGACGAAGCCGTAAAAGTGCAGCAAGCGGCAATCGACGCTCAGCAAATCGCCTTGCGCTCCATGCGGGCTGGTGTCACAGCCGAAAGTGTGGCCATGGCGGCAAACGATGCTTACGCCGCAGCCGGATACACGACTGGCTACCGGACCGGGCGATCGATCGGCGTTGCCTACCTAGAGGCTCCTGAATTGAAGATCGGTGACAAAACTGTCCTCAAGGCAGGCATGACTTTTGCCGTAGATGGCGGCATTACCGTCGACGGCAAACTCGGCGGTCGCATCGGCGACTCGATCGTGGTGACCGATACAGGATTCGAGTACCTAACCGATTACCCTCGGACCATCCTTTATTCATGATCCATCAATCCAAAGAATGAAAAGTTAGAATCGCCGTCTACCAATCTGCCCGGGCGAGCCCATCTCCCGAGTCTCCGATCACAGACCTCGAAAAAGCGATAGCAGGTTCGATGGCCCCTTCCGAAAGCGTAGTTGGTCCGAAGCTTTACTTCTGCGGCGGACGCCCTTGCGCGTGCGACACGTCGATCGATGAGGCAGCCGCAGTAGTTTTTTGAAGCACTTCGATCAACGCACCAATCCGCGGCAGATGTGGGCTGGCATCCGCGAGCAATTTCTACATCGATCCTCGCGGAGCTGTTGCGAAACGGAGCGCATATGAGGCTTGACGCTGGCGCAAATAACTTAGGCCAAAAAGGAGACCGCATGGACACGCCTACGATCGGGGTGCTTGGAACTGGGGACTTTGCCGCATACTTCATAGCGGCCCTCCGGAATGGAGGATATACAGGCCACATTCTGCTTTCCCCTCACAGTCCCGCCAAAGCAGAGAGATTGGCGGCTGAGCAAGGCTGTACCGTTGCCTCCGACGATACTGCCATGCTTGCCGAGTCCGATTGGTTGCTCCTGGCTGTTCGGCCAGAACAGTTGCCATCCGCGCTGCCGAAGCTGGCGCTGCGCTCCGGGCAGCTTTTGCTTTCCGCTGTAGCCGGTCTCACTGTTGACGAGCTACGCAGCGCTATTGGAAACGACGTGGCCATCATCCGAATAATGCCATCGAGCTACATTGGCGTTCTCCAAGATGGTTTGCTCCCGATTTATCCAGGCTGCGCCGAGGTCGAAGCAGTGCTGGGTAGAGCCGGCAAGCTTCTGGTGTTCGATACCGAGAAACAAATTGAACTTTCGATGATCGGTGCGTGTCTCTCTGGGTGGATGTACCGTTTCGTCGGATCGTTGGAGGCCTGGTTCGTCGAGCGTGGTCTCACGCCAGCTCAAGCACGTCAGATTGTGGCGGGCAACATTCTCGGCGCGGCCGGCAATGCATTGGCTCGACCGGATATTTCACTGGAGACGGTTTCCGATGAAATCGCAACACCGGGCACCTACACACAACTCGGCCTCGACTATCTTCGGGACAAAAACTCGTTTCATCCTTGGAACGAAGCGCTCACTTTGGTGAGCGACCGATTGAATCTGAAACGCTAGGGCTATCGTAACCGTCGCAAAGCCGAGGGTGAAGGGTTGAAGCGGGGTGGAAAGCATTAGGAAAAGAGCATGGTAATGGCTGACGAGAACGAAGGTAGAAGGATAGCTGCCGCCGATATTCACGACTTGCTAAGAGACCGCATATGCCTGCTGGAGTATCGGCCGGGCGCCATCCTGCGGGAAAATGAAATCGCAGCCGAATTCAGCGTGAGCCGGACACCGGTGCGCGAAGCTCTACAGCGCCTTTCGATTGAAGGTCTGGTAGAGGTGAGGAACGGTATCGGAACGTTCGTGACGACGTTGGATCCCGCACAATTGCGCGAGGTCTTCGAACTGCGGATCGAGATGGCTCAACTGTTTGGCCGTATGCGACGAAGAGACGTTACCTCGGAGGACGTTGCCGTCCTTGAAACACTACTTCAGAGATCGCAAGGCCTGATCGACATCTTTGACCTGCACGAACATTGGCAAATAAATCATGTGTTACATTTTGCCATCAGCGACATCGTGAGCAACAGAACGTTTCTGGAAATGTGGCATAACCTCTATTTCAAAGCTGCGAGGGCTTGGTACGACATTTCCCGCGACATTTGGGTAGATGCAGTACGTCTCTTACAGCTAGAAATAACCGACTTGTTGACGGCATCTCGTGAAAACGACGTTGACGCTATAGGCTACATCAAACGCAATTACATCAAGTTCTGCTGGAAGCGTATAGCGGCAGCGGGTCAAGCTCAGACTGCGCCCCCTTAACATTTTTATGACCGCGAGGTTCATGGCGCAATTTGATTAGACTCGCGGCGCTTGCGTGGCGCCGGCTGCTGTCCTTGACCCGATAATTCGGCGGAAGCGCGGGTGACCGCGCGAGATCACACGCATCACACTGCTTCCATAGGCAAACCCAATTACTTAATGTTGGTCACTAACTTCGTTGGCAAAACGGTGGAACGCCTTGAACAATGCATAGCCTGGATGGCGAAACGGCTCTGACATCGCGCCACTCCGATCCGTTGAAACCGTTCGCAACTTTTGGCGATGCCGGCAGGTTCACCGCAATCTGAGGCCGCGAAGAGATGGCAGTTCTCGGCAAATTCCAGTGTGCCGTTCAGAATTATCTGTCGCTGTCCAGAATTAAGCCGGGCGTCGGGGTCGTCTCGGCGCTCGTGCAGAGCCGTCTTGTCGGGTTGGCCATGCGCAGTGCGGACGGGCATCTGCTAACCGCAGCAGAACTGAAACGAACCCGCCGAGAGGTGCGAGCGGCGCTCACTCGTTGAGGGTTACCAACCTGTCGCTGAGGGGTTACCAATCCGCATGTTGGGTAGCCGTAGGTTCCCAATCGGGGGCGCATAAGCTCAATGAAAAACATCTCCTTAAGGCCAGTCGGGAATTGATTGTCGTTGGGGCACATTGGTAAACCTGTTGTCCGAAGGGCATTGGTAACCTCTTCGGGCGAAAGCGGAGGGATATCATCCACTTAGCAGCCCGGTCGACGACAGATAATTCTGGACTCGGACCCCCACGAGGACAAATAATTCCGGACGTCACACCAGACTGCCAATTATGCGACTTTCGAGGCACGAAGCGTGAACGTTGACGCATGGGAGTCTGGTTTCTCACCGCCTTGAGCTTCGCGCTAGAAGGGATCATGCGGCTGCGGTCCAGGCCGATTTAGACAGTCCTTTCAATAGCTTGTCTTTGCACGCCATGCTTCGCTAAGCTACTACGACGACTGATCTTTTGTCGATCCTAAGACCGAAGCCAGTATCCTACCGTAGCCCGGTATTTTTATTAGCGAGGAAGCGGGTGTCTCGGACAGCCCGTTTCAACCAGCAGAAGACAGCTGTCTGACGTAATCAGCCGCCGCTTCAACATCTGAGAATACGCGGCAGCCATTGACGGCCTCTAAATTCACCTGTGGGCGCGTCACCAAGTCGTGGAGCGGTCCTTCGGTCAGAAACGAATCGCAATAGCCCAGCGCGGCAGTGGCGTGCTCGAAATCGTAGTAGTCGTTAGGCTTGAACTTGCGGTCCTTGTCCCAACGCATAGCGGCGTGGAGCGACGTGCCGATATGAAGGCAGCGCAGCGCGTCTTTAGTCTGCGGCTTCTTGAACGCGTGGTAGAGCAGGTTGCGGCACATATTGACCGAATTCGCGCGTTCTTCTGGCGTGGCTCGTAACTCGCGTCTGGCCTCCTTTTCGGCAAGCTGATGGACAGCATCCGCTGCCACATCGCCCGCGATCTCGATGGCTCCCCTCAACTCGATGTCATAGGTTTGGGCGAAGCTGCGAAGCTCATTCCTGTGCTCTGCGTTCTTCTCATTCGTCTCCCGGCTCAGTTCGGCAAAGCCGTCTGCTGGCGGGATGTTGTCGCCCATTGTCTTCACCATATCGCTGAGCGAATGAGCCCACAAATAGTCGAAGAATGATTTCTGAATAGTCAGCTCCTCGGCAGGGGAAAACTCCGCCAACGAAGGATATATGTCACCAAGGACGTACGCGACCTTGGTCCATATCAGTTCCTGCATGGGATAAAGCTCGGTGTCCCCTTTGGCGCGCAGCAGAAACGAGTGAATCTCGGTACCCATCACGATCCGCGACGGGATCATGCTGATACCAAGGCTAAGCTCGTCGATGAGCTGCGCGGTTCCGATCCGGCGACCCGGGCTGTAAGGCTGCTTCATCAGTTCAATGAACATGCTGGCGCTGATTGGACAGATCAAACAGCCGTTAGCAACACCCCGGCGAAGATGATGGAGTAATTTGCGAGCGGCAGGTTCCGTGCGAACACCAAGCGCTGTGTCCCGCGCGATGATCCAAAAGCGCATATCGAGATAGATCTTTCGCCGGCTCGTCAATGACCGGCCAAGCTCGATCTGCCGCGCTCGGCTATGCCGTTCGATGCTCATAGAGCTTAGAATATCCAAGAGAAAGGAAAGGGCTGGACGCGTCGGCAACCAGCGCAACGATAGGATTCAGTAAGGACAAGCCGTGCTGCATTGTGCGGCGTAATCTTCAATGCCGAATGGCAATCAGGGCATTTCACGCATGTCAGGCCAGCCAAACGCTTCGTGGCATGGGACTGATTCTCCTCTCCTTGTACCAGATAAAATCCAAGGATAGATCGAACATAGAAGGCATTCTTGCCACCGTCATCGGGAAGGGCTATCCGCTCAAACAGACCGAAGATGACATGTGAAAGGTAAAGAAGGACTTGCGGGAGCACGTCATAGATCAGCTCGTACAAATCGTCGTCGGTGTGGCGTTTGAAGATAAAATTGAAGTTTTCGGGCGTGGTCTCAAGCTCAATTCGCTGCACAGTGACGAGATGCACTGCGTGCTGGAACAGCTTCTGAAAGCCTGATGGATTCGCCTGTGTGAAGAGCGCCCGATCAATAAACTCGGCATCGAGAACCTCAGCCACCTCAGTCATAGCTAGTGCCCTCGACAGAATTTCAACTCTTTTTCTTTTCAATATACTCGATGTAATTCCTCGGGGGCTGTTTGTTGTGAAGGAATGATAGAAACCGTTCTCGTCGCCAAGCATCCACGAGAGATATAGAAGATTATCGGTAAGCGGCTTTCGTAGCAGGTTGAGTGCCACTATTATCTTTCGCTTTTCAAGGCATCGAAGCGACTCATAGATATGATGCAGGCAATCAGACACCATCGCCATTGTGATCTGATTTAACACGGCTTTTCGCGCTTCGGCCTCATATCCGCCCGCTCGCATCGCTGCGATAGTGTCGGCTTTAGCTGCGTGTTTCTTGAATGCTTTCGCTTCCGCTCTGTTGCGGAACTTGAAGCTTACGACATGTGCCTCCTCGCCTTCATACTCCACCATGAGGCGGGCACTCTCGTCATGAAGGAAGAAGCAATACTCGTGGGCCAATCGCAAGTCGTTTGGTATCCAACAGAGACGGTTGCGGGGAATGAGGTGGACGCTGTTCGGCATTGGCGAATCCTAACATGCGATTGGTTTCCACCTTTTCGTGGCGCGGGTCTGGATCGTCGGTGGGAAATGGGTCGGACGTGGCCGAAGATGCTTTCCAATCGACTTTCATTCCGTATGATCCCGCACACAAGAATCAAGGCCCCCAGGCACGCGATACTCGAATTGCTATCCGAAACCAGTCAAATTGAGATCATGCGCGCGCTATATGGCGACGGAGCGGCATGTGGGCCGGGACTAAACAATTGAGCACGATGGACCAGGTGCCGACGGAACCAGCGAAGGAGGAGGAAAGCGGCTCCAGCCCGGTCGGGCGCGGGGGTGCCGGAACCTATATTGAGGGCGAACTGGGCGCCTATTATCTCCTTCAAATGCTGGCCGGCAGCGAAGCGCGCGGACTGCCGGACGCCCGGATCGAACGGGTGCAGTTCCAGGGGGTCGACGAAGGTTACGCACTGGACGATCTGATCGTTCATGGGGCATCGGATAAAGGCGACTCGCTGCTTGAGATCCAGTCGAAGCGCACGATCAGTTTTGCGCCGAAGGACAGCGTTTTCCAGAGCGTCTGCGGCCAGGTCGCGCGGAGCGCTCCCGAAAGCCAGCCGACCGACCGCCATCTATTCGCCGTGGCAACCCAGCGCACCAGCTTTGCAATTTCCGGTCCTTATCAGGACGTGCTCGAATGGGCGCGCACGGCCAAGACGGGGGCCCAGTTCTTCGCGCGGCTAGCCCTCAAGGGCGTCAGCAGCGATGCAATGCGCGGCTTCGCGGAGACCTTTCGCTTCAATCTTGTCGCCCAAGCCGTGGCGGACGACGCCGAAGACGTTTGGAACGTTATCCGGCGATTTCTAATCCTGGAGTTCGACTTCGAGTCCGGCGCCCCGCAGGCCCGGACGCATGCGCTCACGGTCGCGGGGCAGGTGCTCGCGCCTGAGGACGCGTCGCGCGCCAAGGCGCTTTGGAGCAATCTCATCGAATTTGTCATCCTGACCGGCAAGACCGGAGGTTCAATCACCCGCGATGAACTGCCCGCAGCGCTGGCGGCGCGTGGTTTCCGACTGGCCGGCGCACGCAACTATGCCTTGGCGCGCGCCCGGCTGGCGGAAATGTCTCGCTTCGCGCTGATGGACATCGGCACGTCGGTCGGCGGCATAAATCTGCCGCGCATGAGCGCGCTGGCGGCAGTCGAAGCGGCCCGTGACAAGCACCGGTTCATCGAGATCACGGGCAAACCTGGTGCCGGCAAATCCTATGTGCTGCGCCATCTTGCCGAGCGGCAAGGACGGGAGGCGCATGTCATTGTCCTTGATCCGATCGGAACGCCCGATGGCGGCTGGGCGGCGCTCGCGCAACGGCTCGACGTCCCAGGAACTGCCAGGGATTTCCTCGGCGACCTTGCCGCCGGCGGCGGCGGAACCCTTTTCATCGACGGGCTCGAAATGTTCGCCTCGGAGGAGCGGCGCCGCACTGTCAATGACGTCCTTCGCGAGATCGCCGGGATAGACGGTTTCTCGGTCGTCGTGTCTACCCGGCCCACTGTCGGTGTCGAGGGGAGTAGCTGGCTCGCCGAAGACGCGCTCGCTGTGCTCGGCGCGCCACATCAGGTGTTAGTGGGCGAACTCGACGACGAGGAAGTTGCGGCTCTGAGCGCGGCCGCACCGGAACTGAGCGCGCTCCTCTCACGGGGCCATCCAGCCGCCAGCATTGCCCGCAACCTCTATCGCCTGACCCAGTTGCTCAAGGTGCCGAGCACGGTTGAGATTCGCACCGAGGCGGCACTCGCCGACCATTGGTGGCAAAGCGCGGATGGCGCGAAGCCGGAGCTCGTGCGCGCAGGCCAACGCCTTCTAGCCGAGCTTGCTGCGGCAACGCTTGCCGGCCTCGATACAATCGAGGCGTCCATCGATTCACCGGCCCGCAACTATTTGCTACGCAGCCTGACGTTGAGCGAACCGAAGCGCGACCGCCTCGGCTTCTATCATGACGTGCTACGCGACTGGGCGATCGGCGCACGCTTGCACGAAGACTTGGCGCTCCTTGCCGGTCTGGACCTCACGGTTCCGCCCTCGCCGCGCTTGGCGCGCGGTATCGAGTTCGCGGGCCGGTTCGCGCTCGAAAAAGAGCAAGACGGCTCGGCCTGGCAGGCTCTCCTGGTCGCACTGTCGCCTCCAGGCGCGCACGGTGCGTGGCGGCGCCAGGCGCTCATGGCGATCGTTAGATCCGAGCTTTCCCCGGAGCTTCTGAACCGCTGGAGCGCGGCGTTGCTTGCTCAAGGCGGTGCCCTGCTGATCGAGCTTTGCACGGCGATCACCGCAGTGGAGACGGTCTCGGCCGCCGAGCTATTTTCGCGAGCCGCCGCAAAGAGCGCCGAGCTTCCGGCCGTGCCGCCAAGTTCGTTGCGAGCGGCAGCGACCCCATCGGCACCAACCGTGCTGATGTGGTGCTTCGCCCATGCCGTCGAGATACCGATCCAGGCGATCGGGGCCGTCGTCAAACTCATCGAGATTCAGTTCTTCCTCGCGTTGAGTGTCTCCGAATACGGGCAGGCAGCAGCTAAGATGCTGTTCAAATGGCTGATGCAGCTCGACTTGCACATGACCCAGATCAGTATCCCATCTCAATCAGATGCCGTGGAACTTGAAGGGCAAGCACGCCAGCGGATGATCGAGGATCTTCGCGCCATGGCGCTATTGCTGGCGGCCAACGCGCCGGACGAGGCAAGAGCCTATCTCACGGCGGTGGCGGCCGAAAACGATCGCTATAAGGTCAAGGAGATCCGGCCATTCAGCCGAACGCTGGCGGGCGTCGCGCCCGCCGAGCTTGCCGCGCTCGTCGAGGCCAGCCTGATCGAACCGCCGCGCCGTGGCAAATCGAGACGCGATTCCATGGACCGCGCCCTGAGTTTCGCCGATACCGACTATATGCCGCCCTCGCCGGCACAGCCGCCTTTCCTCGATCTGCTCGATGTGACGCCGGACATCGGGCTGGCGCTCATTCGAAAGCTCGTCGAGGCGGCCGTGGTCTTCCATGCCGACGGGAAGACAAGGGAAACGAACGGCTACACGATCGTCGTCGACGGCAAGCCGCGCTTCTTTCCCTGGGTTCAAACCTATTTCTGGGCCCGCGATCAGGCACAGGAATATTCCGCGGCCTCGGGACTCATGACGCTTGAAGCATGGTCGCAGGAGCGGCTCGACAAGGGCGAAGACATTCAGGCCGTTCTGAGTGATATCCTTGGGCCGGAGGGCAGCTGTGCGGCTTATCTTCTGATCGCGATTGATGCGCTCGTATCCCATTGGCCTGGCACGAGGGACGCGCTCGTCCCTTTCATGGCCAACCCGGATTTGCTCGCCAACGATCGCGCGCGCGCCACCCATGAGGCGTTCGGACACATGATGTTGAGACAGAAGGAGCCTAACGGCCGGGTGAAGCTGGCCGATCTGGCGAAGCGTCCATCGCGCCGGCTGATGCTCGAACAACTCGTTCCGTACTATCTGGTCGATGACGATGCTGGACGCGGCCTTCGTGCGTTGCTTGGGAAGGCTGTCGAGGAGATCGGGCCCTATGCCGATCATGCCAGCTTTGGAGACGCCGCGTTCATGGGGGCCTATGCCCTCAACATGCTCGACCAGGCCAATTGGGTCGAGGTCGATGGCGGACTCGGATACCAGTCCCCGCCATCTGAAGCCGAACATCTGGCGAAGCTCGAAGAGAGCCGGCTGAAGCTCGTCCATTCGAGTACGGTCGAAGCGAAGGTTCACCTTGCGACGAATGATCCCGCCAACGGTTCGGCGGAGGTCGCGCGCGAGGCGGTGGACTATGCCGCCGGCGATCTGCCCGACGACAGCGACACCGACCATCTCAAGTCGCGATCGACAGGTCTGATCGCGACGGCCATGCTAGTCGCACGCGATGGTGATGATACCCTTCTGGACCAGCATGAAGGGTGGGTCCGGGCTGTCATTGCCAAGGCGCTCGAAGAAGAGACAGATCCCTATGGCTCCAGAGAGATGCTGCAGTTCAACCGGCCTGGGATGGGAATCTGCGCGCTGATCCACCTTTGGCATCGGCGCAGGCTCCCAGCAGATCGCAATCTGCTTGTGGAAGCAGCTGCCCGCTGCGATCGCGCCGCCGTGCCAGCCTTCATGGCCGCGCTTGCGCGCATCAATGAGACTGATCCGCGACTTCTCAAATCGACCGTCCGGATCGCGTTCGCATGCCGCCGCTGGCGTTGGCAACCTTATGATGAGGATCCAGCGGACCGCGAAATTTATGATGTCGAGAAGGCGCGTCTCAATCGAGACGCGGTCGCAGCGGAGATCGCCTGGCTCGACGGCGGACCCGAACCCTCTTGGCCTGTCCTTCCGGAAGAGAAGCCGTCTTTGCGAAACAGGCCGCGGGTGAGGGTCTCCGCCAACCCAGCGCACAAGCTTGAATGCAATGAGGATGGTGTCGAGCCGAAGTCAGAGAAGGCGTCGATCCACGTCGACACACAGGGTATCGCTGAGTGGCTGAGCCTCCTGAACGCCGAGAGAAGTGCGACGCCGGATTGGTACGTGGAGGTAATCGACGCCTATGCTTCGTGGTCCGCACGTTCGAATGCCCATGGCTATCCGGCGAACGCGGAGTTGGACCGGGCGCCGGACCGTTGGAACCACCAATTCTATATCCTAGTCGCATCAGCGCTACTGGATGCGGATCATGACTGTTTCGAGCAGCATCTGCTGCCTCTTCTTGAGCTTCCCGACCGCTCGTTCTGCGATGTTGCGGACACGCTCATCCACGCCGCCGACGTCTGCTATTTTAACGACAGGAGCCGCTCTGCCGATCGCGCACGCGAGCTGCGCGGGCGCCTAGTTACGCGCACGAAGGCACTTGTGCGCTGGTCATGGGACAACCGGCCTGGGGATTTACAGATCGATCACAACACAGGGCCGGTTATCGCGAAGCTGCTGATGAACCTCTACAACCCATTCGCCGGCACCCAGAGCTATCTGGTCCCAGCAGTATTCGATCGGGTCGATCCAATTCTCGACACGCTACGACCGCTGCTGCCGGGCGGCCCGACTGCGTTCGTTGCGCTTTGCACGATGAACAGCCTGTCGGTCGCACCCACGGCGCGGCACCTGGATTTCCTCCTGTTCGCGGTCGAGACCTGGCTCCATGCCACCAGAAACGACCCTTCCATGTGGCACTCGCTCGGCGTCGGGCGAAAGGTTGCGCAATGGTTTGAGCTGGCGGCGGTGGCAGATCCATCTCTGCTCGGCCGCGATCATCCGGAACGGGGACGGGTCGACGTCATGCTCGGCCGACTAGTCAGCTTGGGAGTGTCGGAGGCGCATGAAATTGAAATGCGGATCGAAGCCGAACAGGCAACCACTGGCGTCGGACGATGAGGATTGCTTTTCAACACTGCCGATCGGAAGGGGGCCATGCTGATCGTGAATGTACGACAGCGTCCAAGGATGCCATTTGCGGTCTCAAGGGGCGGCTTTATCACTCTGCCTTTCGAAACCTGCCACACCGGCTTCGGGTCCCAATAGAGACATTCCACATCTTTACTCGCAGCATCGACTGCTGGCCCAACGCGGGCGGCGCTACGCTGCTCGGGACTTCGCGCCGCCCGCCACTCGCGCCGACCACCGCCACGATCGCTGGCACATTTGCTCCTCATGCTGTTCCGCATTGAAAACTTGCGTTCCCTTCCCGGTCCATAGGTTGCGAGCATGCTCGCCTTGATGGCTCCGAAGCTTGGCCGCGATCCAAAGCAGCGCGCCGTGGATGGTAGCGCGATCGTCGTTGGTCAGATCAACGATGCCTGCCTTAACGACGAGACCGCCAAGTTCGATGAGCTGCCGGGTGCGCCTGCGGCGCTCGACTTGCCAGGTGCGCATGTCATTGCGAGCCAGAGCCGCTTGCCGGCGATTGCGCGCTGCCCGGTTGCGCTGTTGCGCTCAGATGCCGGAGCAGTTCGCCGGGACCGGCTCTCGAAAAACATCACTCCACGCTTGGCCCATGCTTCACGCTTTGAGGTGTCTTTCGTTTCAGTGATTGCGACCAGCGCGCCGGCCAGTTCGTCGGTGCTGAGTTGATCGGCGCCGGCGGCAATCACCAGCTCGCCAAGTTGCTGCACCTTTCGCGTTTTGAGCTCGCGCGCTTTTTCTTCCGGCGCCTTCAGTTCGGCGTCGAAGTCCCGTGGGTTGCGCATGGCTGTCTCCATTGATTATCGATGCTGTGATGATAGGGCAGCGGCCGCCGGAAGGCTTCCATGTTGCCGAGACAGCCCGGGACGGGCTGATCCATCCCGAGATTTTTTCGAGGGAGGGCGCGCTTAACTAGCATCGTTCCATGAGGGCGTGTGCGTTTCGACATCAATAGTCCTACCCATTCCGCAGTTCCGGCAAGCATCAGCAGTGGCTGAAACAGAGCAGAAAGAAGACTCGCACCTTCAGACCTCTGACTGCGCAAAGTCGACTTTCGGATCGCAGGTTCGTGCCTCCGACGAGCTGCGCTAGGCCTATCAGTGTCGTTGGAAAAGGGTTGAGTTCGGGCCCAAACGCCCACTCTAGAGGATTGGTCGCGCCAAAAAACAATGCCATACTTGAGCTATGAAACGGACTGGCGACTCACTGCAATTGAATGGACGGCACAAGCGTCAGGCCGACCCTGCGCTTCCAGATCGGGGCCTGATGATACGCGAGCCGTGGATCTCGCAGATCCTCATGGGTCGCAAGACGTGGGAACTCCGCGGCACGTCTACCAAGATACGTGGGCGGCTGGCGCTTATCCGTTCCGGGTCGGGATTGATCATTGGCGAATGTGACCTCAAGGACTCCATCGGTCCCATTGATTTCGACACGTTGATTGAAACCGGTGCGCTGTCCTGTGAGGAGCGGGACGAGATCGAACATAAAGGACACGCTCCATATGTTGCAGCAGACGGCGTGACCTCCAAGACATTCGCATGGGTTGTCTCGAACCCCATTCTCTATTCACAGCCAGTCGCATACAACCATCCCTCGGGTGCGATCACTTTCGTTGATCTGACGAAGCGGGGGGTTATTCAGTGTATCGAAGCATCGTCATCGACGAGCAGGGGAAGTCAGGCAGCGTCTCGGCAGTTGCAGCTTTTGTAGACGCCCTCGCATCCGACCTCAAAGCCTTCGGCCGCGACGATGTCGCGCGGATCTCGGTCGGCGGTCTCAAGGTATTCGTCTGGGATCCAGTGGTCGCGTCGCCAGGTTCGGCTGAACTACGCGAAGCGGCCATGGCCAACCGTTTGAAAGGGCAAAAGGCGCTCCTTGCGCAGCTCGAGGCCAAACTCCCCCAAGGGTTCTTCGACTCATTCGACGTCAATCTCTCCGACGTGCTGCCAGAAATCGTCGTCTGTACGAGAGCCGATGACACGCGGCTCTTCGACTACATCGTCTGGGGACAGTCGATGTCCGCCGACACCAGGAACTTTCGCAACACCAAAGTTCTCGTCTTCGACGGCACGCCACGGCCCAGACGTCTGATGGGCGCGATCCTCTTCAAGTCGCCCATGTATTTCGGCGGCGCTCGCGATGCTTACCTCGGCTGGCCCGAGCTTTTTGAGACCATCGAGGGGCAACGCCGCAAGAACCAAGTTGCGATCGATCTGCGCAACAAAGCGCTCAAGTCGATCTACAATATCAGCGTGTGCATGCTTCTCCCGCCCTACGCAGCACATGGGATGGGCAAGCTGATCGCTTCGCTGTGCTTCTCCCCCGAGATCATTGAACATCTCGAAGGGACCTTCGGCCAGCCAGTTCTCGGCATGACGACCACCGGCGGATGGGGCGGCAACGCGACGCAATATGACCGGCTCAACCTGGCCCACCGCGCCGGGGGCGGCAAGCGAGCGCTGTTCACACGAGTGCATGGCTCAAGGCCGTCGCTGCACTTTCCAACGCAACTCTTCTCCGGCACAGTATTTCAGCGCGCCATCGACGTGATCCGGGCGGACAATACGGTCCGTGTCAGGGACTTCGCCGGTTACGATACCGACCCGGCAGTTGCGATCCGGGCTTTTCGCCAAGCCTGCAAGCTGATTGGAATCCCGTTCCGCGCCACGGCCGCCAATTGTGTGGCCCACTATTTCGGCTCCGTCTCGGACGCCTGCACTGATGCGCTGCGCACGAGCGCCGGTATCGACGTGCCTCCTCCTGCCCGCTCCATCCCAGTCGCTGACGCGCTTGCCGAATGGCGCAGGCGGCAGCGCATCGTCAATCCCGACCTGCGCGGCGTGTCGACGATCCCGCTGTCGAAGATGGCGAGCTAGTCTTTGCCGCCCCCCGGCAGCTTGATCCGGCCCGAGAACAAAGCGACGCTGAAAAACACCAGCAGTACGCCGGCTGCGCCCACCAGCATACCCCATGGGATATTGCCAGCCCTGAATAAGGCCGCTGCCCAGATTCCGAGCACCACGCCGGGGACTGCAAGACCCAGAAGGCCTGCGACGCGATATCCTCCAATGGACGTTACTAGGCTGATTTCAGCAAGAGAGCCCGGCGTGTAGGGCGATTTAAGGTCAGGAACCTCGGTTTTGAGTGAGAGCTTGATATAGCGCGGTGCGATGTCCGTCACCGACTTGACGCCTATCTTGAACTGGCTTGAGGCGTTGCGCCGGAATTCCTGTTTCGGCTCAGGGATCGTCAGATGCTCGGCGTCATCCGCCTTGATCGTTACCACCGCTCCGTCCGGAAGGTCCTTGCCTTCGACCGCAGGAACGAAGCTCGATAGCGTCACCCGATAGCTGGACAACGGATTAAGTTGATAGTCAGAGGCGTAGTCCTGCTGGCCGAAACGATTGCTAGCACGAGGCTGTGGCAGGATGGCTTTCCGCCCCAAATAGGTTTCCTTCTCTAGGTGGTCAATGCGCCAGAACACGTCCCCATGGAACTGCGACGGCGTATCCGCTAATCGGTCGACCACTTTGCCCCAGAGCTCCACGCCTTCCCGGCGGAAAGCCGAGAGATCGGCCCCCTCCGGTGCCAGGGCGACCCATTTATCGAAGGGCAATTCCTTCTTGTCCGCCAGCATGTCCAGCAACGGCCGAATAGCTGGGGAATCAGGGTCTGGAAAACCGGAAAGCTCCATATGGAAATAGACGATGGTGCGTGACCCACCATCGCCGCCAATGCGCTCTTCCACGGCGACATTGCGCAGTCTGGCATATCGCGTCGGGATAAGAACGGAGTTGGCGGGATCGAGGAGCTTTCCTTTTGGGTCGGCGGCCCCTTTCGCATAGTCGTTGAACTGTCCATAGAACAGGATGATGTCGATGGGGCAGTCTGTCTCTTTCAGCTCACGCAAATATGCGAATGCCTCGGGGCTGAAATACTTCTCCTGATAGTCGTAGCGCAGGATCGTGCCCGACGGTAGCGCTAGGAGTTGATGCACGTCTGCGTAGTATTGCGATCTTGTGCAAGTATCGAAGACAACAAGCGCGGTCATACAAACTCCTGAGGCGCGAAAAGTGAGCCGTGATACACTGGCTGCGGATCGCGGGGTAGCCGTCTCGTTGTTCCAGCGAGCCGCGCCAGCCGAGAGTTTTACCCGGTCATTGCGACCAGGCGCGTCAACACCGAGTATCTCCAGACGGCCTCAAAATCGCACCAATGCTCAACTGTGCCTCGCACGGAGGATGAATTGGCCCGAGATCAGTGGAGGACAAGGTTATCCTTCGTGTTTTTCTTTCTTGTCCACAGGGTGATAGGACTCGCCCCCCCCTGGACTTGATATGAACCGAGGTCGCTTAGTATTTTTCGTAAGTCGCTCTGCGCGTCGGATATAGTCCAATGACGCCGCTCGTTGGGCTTCACGATGTAGATCGCGTCTCCCGCGTATACTCTCATGCTTCGGCCAGTCCTGCACTGCCGTGCGGCAGGGTCGGCTAAGCCCTCGCCAAAGAGCTGCAGCTCAAAGAGATCTGGCTCGGCTATGGCGAATGGTCCGAGCGGCCGGACAGGACCGCTTTCCAGCACCAACCTGAGCGCAACGACGTCACGCGAAACGCGCACCCCTCGGCTTACTACGGTCCTCGCTGAACTGCTCTCGCGCAGAGCTGTGTCAAGCCAGTGGGCAATCTCGCTGCCGTATTCCTGAAGCAGATGAACCGAAATCTCGCTCGCCTCAATCTGGCGTTCCTCTCGGGAGTCGAGGAGTACTGGTCTGCTGCGGGCCAGCGTTCCCTCGACGACTCGTCGATCGTGGCTGGAAAGCCCATAAGCGTCCATCACAGCTTCATCCGCGGCCTCGAGTATCGGGTCGTTGTGTTTTCCAGTCAGCGACCTGAAAATCGCGCTCATTCGATGAAGTTGATCAGGAGGCAACCCCGAAAGATTTGGTATTGCGAGCGCCTCAAGGTCGATTTTCTCGATCTTCGGCTGCTTTAAACCGATATTTGATCCTCCAAAGGTCAGAAGAAATGCGGTTACTTTAGAATTTAGGATCAGCGCCAATGCTTCGGCTAGCAGTCGATCGCGGCCCACAAAGGAGATGCCCACGAAGGAGTCCGTGTAGACCAAGTCATTGTCCGCGACCGCGGCAGAGTATCGGCCCTTCTGTATCGAGCGAGCAAACGCCGCTTCCGGGCAGATTACAAGAGGCGCCCGATAGATTCGGCGTTCTCTTGGTCGATGAGCCTGCTTGAGGGCGAAAAGGGGGGCGCGCGGCGCCAACTTAATCGGCCTGTAAGCCCCTGCGTCCAAGAATGGCAAGCCAACCAGTGTGCTTGTGTTACCCTCGTCACCACCGCCAATCTGAAGGCCCTGCTCCATCCCAATGCCATTCGCGGCGGTCCACTGACCTAGACGGGTGAGTCGCGGAGTAGTCTGGAACCACTCCATAACCTCATATTCTCGATCGTTGCAGAAGACTGCCGCTTTGAAAAGCACGGGATCGGCCGATACGGCCGCGGCCCGAAACTGACAGAAGTCGTCTATCGACAAGCCGAGTACCCCGTGGCGGCGGAAATTGGCCGTCCACGGCACATTGGCTATGGTGATGGTCTCATCGTTCGACGCCGGTTTGGAAGTGCCTCGGAAAAGGAGAGCGGGACCTGCATTACTCTTCCTTGGGCCATCGGTCGTCGCGGCCAAGGCTGGGAATAAACCCTCTCCCCGCAGGTGGGACAGGTTGATTAGAGTGACGTCGCTGAAACTGGACAGCAGCAGTCGGCGCGCCTCAACAGCGAGGCGTTCCTTGCTGAAGAACGGGGTCGCCTTCATGAGAAGCGCCATCCGGGCGCCGGGCGCCGCGATTTGGCGGGCGTGCCATAGGAAGCTCCAGTCGGGCGAGCGACGCGGCTGCACGAAGGATGACTGTCCCGGTCGTTCTCTTGCTGCAGCTGCGCCGCCATAAGTCCATGGTGGGTTTCCGACTACGACGTCGAAATGGTGTTCCCAAAGACCTTTCACCTCAAAGAAGCTCGAGTTGATCAGGTTGCGTCCGATTAGGTGGTCAAACTTCAGCCAGCTGAGATCCTCCGCTTGCAGGTCCGGATCGAGCTCCAGGGACGGATCAAGCTCCAGGGCCGCCAGATAGAGACTAAAAGCGGCTACCTGTAACGCGCCGGCGTTAATGTCCACTCCAAAAATCTGGTTGTGCAGGACGTCACGCACGAGCCGACGCGAATTGGGTTCCTCGCGCGTGCGCAGCCAGACCAGTCGCCGCATGGCTTCTACGAGAAAGACCCCCGACCCGCATGCCGGATCAAGGACCTTCGCCGTGCCGGGAAGATCAGCCATAACGTTGTCAAGGGTTAGATCGACGAGATTAACTGGAGTGTAATGCAGCCCTTGGGTGATCGCAGAGCTGCCCGCGATTGAGTGAGCAAATTGTTCGTAGATCGACGAGATCAACTCGACCGGTATGTAGTCGAAGCGGAAGGGGAAGGCGCTAAGCTGACCAGTGGCAGCCTCATGACCGTCCAGGAAATCTGCGAGCGTGGTGAGATGCTCCGCACGCACTTGAGCGCACTCGTTCTCGACGTCGGGCGGAAACAGGTCTCCATTAAATGTGGCGCGCAACCAGTCAAAGAGGCCAGCTGCTGCCTCCGGATCACGGAGCGTCTCGCTCAAGTTTTTGTGCCCGAACAGGCTTCTAAGTTTTTTGACCTGAAAGAGCCCCCGATCAACTAGGTATTGCGAGAAGATGGTGCGGCCGATCAGTTTTTGAGCGAGTAGCGGCTCAAGATCGGCGCCGAGCAGCTTACGCTCCACGGCAATTAGCTCGCGCAGAAGCGTCGCGTCCACCCTCTGCTGGCGGTCGATGCGACGAGCAAGGTCGGAAGACCAGAATGCCCCCGTATCGAAGGCGAGCCGGCCGCAGCAGGACACTAACTCGGATATCCCCGATGGCGTTTCTGTCCTGAACTCTGCGACCACGACGTCAGCGAGGCGGCCCGAGGGCTTGCGATAGTTGTCGAGAATTACAACTCGGCCCGGTAGGCTGATCCACAGAAGGGGTGCCAGCCCAACGTTCCACGCAACACGATGCCAGCCAATAGCCGCCTGGTCATCGAAGGCACCGACGCTACCATCAACGAAGATCATAACCGGTGCGCCTCCGCTCTTAAAGACGCCCTCGACAGCAAATGGAAAGCGCTTTCTATCGAAGAGAAATGCGTACCGGCCGGCGCGTGGGTCGGATCGGAGGTGGGTGCCGGGTGTGATCATGCCCTCTACCGGGACACCGCCGTGCAGAAATCCCGCACGTGTCAGCACGTCGAGATGGGCGGATGCGCCGATCATGCGATCTCGTTCTCCAAGCGCTTGACATGCCCGGGGTACGTGGCGGCCAACCACTCGACAAACAAAGTGCGCTCGGCGGCTCCCATCCGCTCGACTTTGCGTTGGATAGTGGATAGGCGCCGCTTGGAGCGCTCACGATCGCGAAAGGTCGCTCCAGCTTTTGCGGGTTCGTGCAGCGTCAATGGTTCCGAGAAGTTTGCCCAGAGCAGTTCGCGCCGTCCGCCGCGCCGTCCACCTGAGCCGAACTCCATGCATCTCCACGCGATAAGTTTTTCATTGTAGAGCCTGGATGGCTGCCCGGATATCAGCACGTGACAGCTGAGGCTGGCCAGCAATTCCAGCAACTCGGCGTGGTCCTCCTCCCGATAGTCGTGCCGGTATCGATAGCTCCCGCTGCGGACCTCGGCGGGATAGGGCGGGTCCGCGTAGACCAACTCACCCCCGGTGAACTGGAACTGCTTCAAGAAGGCGATGGCATCGCCATGAACCAGTTCACATGGGGCACCCCGCTCGCGCCAACACGCGATCACCCGCTCGTCGGCATCGATGCCAATCTGGCGGGGTGCCGGTCGCTTGGCGCGCATGACTGCGCCGCCGCCGAGGTGCGTCTCGATATAGACAGTATGCCTCGGCATGGCGCCAATCACGCGCGTGAAACAGTTCCCCTTGCCGCCAACATATGCCATGTAGAGACTATCGCATTTTTCTGCGAGGCGCGATAGCCTGTTCTGGTTCCAACCACGCAAAGTTCTGCGCGCCGGAGGGCCATTGCGCGATCACCTGCTCCAGCACGGCCTCACTGACGAGGACCAGGCGCTCGCCGGCCGTCGGGCGGCCGGCCAGGATGATACCGTCCCAGGTGCCAGTAGCCTGCAGATCGAGCCAATTTGTTGCAAGTCCGAGGTGCCTTAGCCGGAAGAGTCTACGTTCGACCAGCGACAGGTCCCGAGTCGGCAGATTGAACATTATCACGGCTTCGGGCGGTAGTTGGCCGAATAATGCCAGTTCCTCAGCCTCTATGGCGAACTGCATACTAAACAGTGCGACGACCATGTCGACCTGCAGGTCCTCCGGACATACTTCGTCGACTGAAGCGGCGACACGGAGGCCGCGGGCCTGCAGATGAAGAACAGCCTCGGGATCGGTCTCCAGCCCAGTCCATGACCGGCACTCGACGTCATCTAGGAGCGGAAACTTGCCGCAGCCTATCTCCAGAACTTGTCGACTTACCGGCAGCGCGCGAACCGCCGCCGCCGCTAGACGTCGTACCCGCGAATTATATTGTAGTGGCCTATCTGCCAGTCGGCGCTCGCGCCACCGGTTGACCGCAAACATCGCCTCGCGTGGTAACTCGTCGGTTCGAGTAGGTAGGTAAAGGACGTCCATGAACCGGTGACGCGTAGCGCCGGCGATGACCTCCTGCTCGTCCCCGCCGCCGAGCACGTCGTGGAAAACCCCGCCGCCGATATCAACGAATCGATCGCGGACGGTGTTTTTAGGATGGCTTATACTGTCACGGTAACGCTTGATCAGAGTATCCACCTGTCCACGGCGGGGCTCAGCATGTTCAAGCACCCCCGACCTAATAATGGCCATGGCCGAACCCAGGTCGTCGACAACGTGGTTGGATAGACCGAAAACGAAGGGATGAGTCCAATCGTGCAGATCCTCACCGAACAGGTCAGCAACCTTAAGCCTTCGGTAGTGCATGTCAGGTGGCGACCACGTGATAACCGGAATTCCATGTTGGACCGCGAACATCATCTCGGCGCCTACACCAATCCCCTTCTCCAGTCTGGCATCGACCAGCACAACATCACTGATCGAGACAAGATGCAGGTCGCAGCCGAAATTCATCGCGAAATCCTGGCGGCGTATGTCAGTTTTGGAAGGATTGAGAAGCTCGACTGGCCGGCCGGCGTTCTGGCGAATAAACTCCTCGTCTTCCCTCGTCCAGAAGTGGTCGCTCGAGCGCGTGTCGGCCGCGCCCTTCTTGATGCTACCCGAGAGGTAAATTCGAAGGGGATCTGTCATCAGCCAACAGCGTGCTGAATGGCGTGAACGAGCTTTTCGCCTCCCTCGACAGCGTCAGCTGCCATCCCGGGCAGGCCCATCATGCCGCGCACCACTGCCATCAGCGTTTGGAGCCGGTTCTTCTTGTCCTCGCCCGTGGCTTTCGCCACGTCCTCGATCGCCCTGACGGCTGACCCCTTTTCATCTTCCGCGACCTTGCTTGAGGCAAGTGCCCGCATGAATGTCTCAATTAGTGGCGTCAGCTCCTTGAAGTTAGCATCAGCCTGCCGGTTGAGCGCGCTTATCGTGGATTCGACAATGTCACCGCCGGCAACACCAGCCATCGAATTGCCTGTTCCCGATTGTGTTATCTTGGTACCCATGTTGAACTCCATTTTCTCGACGTGGTTGACGATGATGACCTGCTGCGAGCTGGATTGGAAGAGGTCCGGCGCAGACGACACGAGTGGCGGGTTTTGCGTGTTAAGTTGGATTCTTGCCAATCCCCACTCCGGCCGGGCGATGGATAGGATTTTGGCGCCGACCAGAGTCCGCGGGCCGTAGCGAGTGTATTCCGCGATCAGCACGTCGCGCGCCGTACTGTCCTGGTACTTGCTGGCCAAGAGGGCCAGATGGTCTACCAGGGCAAGACGCACCCTGGGACTGGGTTCACCTCCAAACCAGTCGAATGTCTGGACCCGCCGCTCGAAAAGGTGGAGGTCAGCCAGACCTAGCGCAAGGCCCTCACGGGCCACCTCGGACGTCTCGTTTGAGGGGACCATCCTTTCAGTAAGGAGATCGAGGTTGCTGAGCGCTGCTGTCTCGTCCTTCGTGAGCAGCCGATATAGCCAGCGCCGAACATTGGGGAAGGCAAGCAGTTCGTCGGGGCGCCGTAACAGGTGCCGGAACGAGCCGTCCGGGTGCCGGTGCTCTGCCCAGATGCTATATTCCACCACTTCTATGTCGTCATCTCCTACCGAGTTGCGGACGAGGTCTAGATCGGCGAAGCGCTGGTCAATAGTGCGCGGGTTCTCGCGAGCGTAGCCGCATAGAAGGCAAAGCCACTTGCGAGCTAGCGGCTCGCGCTCCCAACCCGCGAGGTTGAGGTCGTCTCTTGCCGGTTCGCCTCTTGCGTAAAGCTTGGCTGCGAGTTCGAGCGAGGTCCCCTTGTAGTCGGTGAGGCGGGCCGTTAGCTGCGATTTACGAGTCTCATCCGCCAAACCGGAATAGGCGGCAGACGCCCAGCCACGGTTCTCCAGGTCTGCTTCGAAGCCAAGTAGCGCGTTCTCGAGCTGCGAGAGGTATCGACGGTCCTTGAGCAGGGCGACCAGCTTGTAGGACCAACGTCGAACGCGGATTTCGGGCGAAACGAGGTGTGCAAGCAGACTAGAGTTGAGGAAGGTGTAATCTAAAAAGGCCTGACCGCCTTCAAGGATCTCGCAGGCGCGTTGCAGGCCGGTCTTGACCTGCTCGTGCTCCGGCGACATGAGCATCATCTCAATCACACGCGACGTCTCGACTGAGGCCGGGCCCCTCCTCGGTATCTTGGCCATTTAGGCAGTCGAGGTCGTCGCATTGAGGCCCAGCGCGTGCCGGACCTCAGTGAAAAGCTCACTAGTCGGCCGCGAGGCGTCGAGGTCCAGACGCCGTACCCGGTTCGGCAGCAGGTTCAGCAGCGGGCGTTGCACCAATTCGAACTCGCGGTCTCGAAGTGGAATGCGTCCGTCGTCGTCTGCCCTCCCTCTGCTATGGAGGCGCGGGTGGCTAACATCTACAGAGCAATCAAGAACGATTGCGCTCACAATACGGGACGTCGGCAAGGAACGCACGAGACGATCAAACGAAGAGATCGAATTCCTCGCACGCGGGTAGCCGTCTATCACAACCCTGTCGGTTCCACGAATC
This sequence comes from Mesorhizobium sp. Cs1321R2N1, assembly GCF_037179725.1. NCBI lineage: Bacteria > Pseudomonadati > Pseudomonadota > Alphaproteobacteria > Hyphomicrobiales > Phyllobacteriaceae > Mesorhizobium > Mesorhizobium sp. Cs1321R2N1. Next base: position 43,549 of record NZ_JAPYKP010000013.1, read on the forward strand.
TGCGCATCCAGCCATGGGTAAAGTCTGCGGTTGGTAACAGTGCGTCCGCTCGCCCTCGCGCGCTCCATCTCCTCGGGCTCGATCCCAATCTGCTTAAGGACGTCAACGTCCCGCAACATGGCGCCTAGTGCCATATGTGTGAAGCCGAGCCGCACCGCCACCTCGTTGCCTAGCGTCGTTTTGCCAGCGCCTGGTCGGCCGAAAATTGTGATGAGTGTCAGATAATGTCCCCAAGATTCTGCATGTATACCCCCACTATCTTCCGCCAGCAATTCAATAATTTCGTATACGAGCTAATGTCAAGATACCTCACCCTAGCCATCGTTACATCGGGCGATTTACACCAGTTCAAGCAGAGCCTACAACGAGCGTATAGATTTTAGAAGAGCCGGGCTTCACGGCACCCTGTTCCGGTCCCTTCGTCCCGACCCGCAGCACCAATCTGGTGATCTTTCCGACCAATTTTCTCGACGGCGATCATGTCGCGGTTCACGATCACGATCACCGGTTGCCGCAGAACGAGTCTTCCTGGTCCTGACTGATCGCCTGTTCGGGTCGGCAACGCCGGCCTCACGACGCTTGGTCCTCAACTATATCGTCCTCGCCATCGCCATTAGCCAAACCTGCAGGGACACCGCCGGCCAGCAGCTTTTCCTTCGACAGCAGCCCGGCGTCCTCGAGCGCCTCGAAATCCGGCAGCTGGCGCAGCGTGTCGAGCCCGAACTGCGACAGGAAGTTCTTCGTCGTCACATAGGTGTAGGGCGCGCCTTGAGTGGGACTGCGCGGCCCCGAGGCGATGAGGTCCTGCGCCCGCAGCACGCCGATCAGGTCGCGCGACACCTCCTTGCCGAAGAAGGAAGACAGCTCGCCGCGGGTGATCGGCTGGAAATAGGCAATGCACATCAGCACGAGCGCCTCCGCTTGCGACAGGTCTTTTGTCCCCTGCCCCGCCGGGGTGCCGAAGGCGGCGTGGATGACGTCGCCAAAGAGTTTCTTGGTGCGGTGCTGCCAGCCGCCGGCGACGGAAACCAGCTCGTAGGGGCGCCCGGCGAGCTCGGCGCGGATGTCGTCGATGATCAGATCGATGTTGCAATTCTTCCCCACCACCCGCGCCAGCACCTCGCGCGGCACCGGTTCGCTGGCGGCAAAGATCACCGCCTCGACCCGGCCCATCCACTCGCGCCAGCGCAGTTCTGGCGGCAGGTGCTCAAGCTCGGTGTCGACCAGCATTCGCTGGACATTTTTTTTCACCTTTTCGTCGCTCGCCGTCTCGGCCATCGCTAAAGCCCGAACAGCCGGAAGCTGGTGCGCCCCGACAGCTCGCGCACCGCCTCGAGCTGTTGCAGGCGCTCGAACAGGCGCCGCGCCGCAAAGCGCGACAGGTTCTTTGTCACCAGCGAGCCGGAAACGGCGTCTTCATTCAGCAGCAAAAAAATCACATCGCCGGCGCCTTTGGCGCGCAGTTTTGGCGCAACCGCCAGGAGCTTTTCGGCACGGCGCGACAACTCGGCGGCCAGCCGGCAGGCCTCCGCCACCGCTTGAACCAGCGCAACGCAGACTGCCCGCTCAAAATTCTTTTCGCCTGGCCGGATTCTTTTGCCGCCAACTTCAGCGCGGAAGGCTGGCGAAAAAACCTGGGTCATGAGCAGCGGCAGCGGCCGCGGCCACCGAAAACTTTGCGCCAGCACCAGGTCGGCGAGCCACCAGGCCAAAAGCTCGCAGTCGGGGCGTACGGCGACGATGTGAGCGGCAATCGCCGCGGCTGCGAACGGCGCCGAGCGACGCGACGTAGCCAGATTTTCGATTTCCGTGCAGAGGTCGGCGAGCGCCGCGCCGTCCCAGTGGAGACCAAGCTGGTCGACGATCTTTTCGAGCCTGTCGGCGTTGGCGATGGGCGGCTGCGCGGCCAACTGCCGCCAGGCGCCCAAAATGGCGCCGGCGGGGCCGGGATCGGCGCCGGCCGGGCAAAGCTGCCAGGCGTCACGCAGGGCGGCCGCGTCCTCTGGTCGGCCGGCGAGCCGCATGCTGGCGGCGGCACTGCGAAGCGCCAGCCGCTGGCGCCAGGCACCAGCCCAGGAATGCTCTGCCCGGGCAAGTGTGTCGAGGGCGCCCAAGGCGGCGCCGGCCTGGAAAGCGGCGTCCGCGTCATTGGGCGCGCCGCGTGGTGAGAGCGCCCAGACCGGGACGGTTGGCGGCGCGGCGGGATTGGCGGTCGCGGGATCGAGGCGAATCATGCTTTAGAGCGTAGAGCCGCAGTGCGCTTTGTGCCATCAGTTTCGCACCAAAACGCACAGCCTGTCGGACGCACAAAACGAACGATAATGTTGCCTTCTATTTGGAGGGTACAGCTTGACCAGTCCTGCAGAAATTGCTGCGAACAACCCTGCGGCACGTGCTCGCAAGTGACGTCGGCTTTCTGCCGACCAGCATGCTGGTGCCGGCACTGCTGTTCCAGGTCGTCGCGCTTTGACGATTTACGATTGCCTGTCACGGTTGCGTGGCCATTGGAGTTCTCGCGTTCACAGCCATGAGGTACGCTGTGAACAACTTGCATGGCTGATTGCACTGGCTGCGGCTTCGCGCACAGTTTGCACATGGCGTCAGACATTGACCTAGATGCTCTGTTGTTCGAAATGGCGGCCGCAAGCGTTCGGATGCTGGCCCTGAGCTTTGGCGACAAGGCAGCCAGGATAGCCCGACAGACTTCAGGGCGGTTTCTCTTTGAGGTTCGGATCGACGGTGATCCTCAATTTCAGCGCATTGCCGCCATCCGCTATACGACCGGAACAACCGGACTCCTTGCATTGAGCAAGGACGGGCTGGCGGTCGTGTCCTTCACGGCCAATAGCGAGCTCGCCAGCTTTATCGATCCATTGGAAAACTGGGACAGTCTGCCGCTGCGCGAAAAGGCGCACAATGAGGTCCAAGGGCACATCGATCTGCTCGTTGCGGCGCTTCGAAACGCCGGTTGCGTGCCATACCATTAGGCTTTGTCTCAAAGGCCGCTGTGGATCTCTCCATTCAGCGCATATCACGATGGTGCGTCCGCTTTGTTGTAACTTCGACGGCCGCACCTTTCTCCGGGCTGCCTCTCGTCCAGCAGCGTACCTGGGTGGCGACCGTCTGGGCTGTCGGCGGTTTCACTGCCGCGCTCGATTGCCGGCGCGACTACCTCTTCCGCCTTTCAGCCGCACCCTCGACGATGGAAAAACCCTCGAACTGCGGATGACCGAGGTAGAGAACTTTCGTCGTGCCGACATTCCGGTGGGCGGCGCGGAAGTTGTCTGATCTGGTCCAAGCGACGAAATCGTCGTGGCTTGCCCACACTGTGTGCGAGACAAATAGGGTGTAACCTTCGGTCTCGTCGATCGCGCCACGCAGCAAATGGAACTCTCGGAATCCCTTCATATCCGAAAGGCTGGAATCTCGGTTTCTCCAGACCTCCTCGAAATCGGATTCCGCGCCGTTCTGGACTTTGAAGCGGTTCATGGCGATGTACATGGCGATTCCCTATGCGTTGATCGTTGGACTCGTAGTTACGTCATGAGCTTGGGATCGGGTGGCATGAACCGTTCAAGCTCGGGAGCAGTCTCTTATCGCGTTCGCACTGCAGCGTCTGATGGTCCGCCCTCTTCCAATGCTCCAACTACGCTTTCGGCCCGCTTGCGTCGTCGAACTCCGAACGACCCTGTCCGAACCGGTTGATTTCCAGCCAAGCAACTCCGCATCGGCTGTTCCCTTCCCGTTTGTCATGTTCCTTCGCCTGCATTTTTGTTTGATCGGCGAGCCTTCACATGTCCCGTGCAATCCACGTGCCACCGCGGAGGTGGTGGGAGCAAAAGGAGAGGACCAGATGGTTGTGGCGCGCGGAGGGAATACAAGCGGGCGATGTGTCGGGTCTTGAACAAAGACGATGTCAGAGTACGGAACGGACTCGGAGCGCCTCGATGCCACATTGCGCCGTTCAATTCCGAGAGCCTGAGATCGGCGTCCGGCTGATGGACGGAAAGCAAAGCAGCGGGCAGGGATTCGTAAGACTGGCGTTTACTGGTTTCAAAAGCCGTCCCAGCCGAGGCTGTGTTCACCGGTCGCAAAGAAGTTAACACGATCGCGTGGTTATCGTCGCAAATGTTCGGCCAATTGGCAGTCGGTCACGGAAGTTCCTCCGGGCTCCTCTGCTCGTTCTAAGCCCCTCGTTCAATCCTCTGCAGCGCAGCTCACCATTTCTGCGACGAGGCGGGACAGATCAGAAGCTTGCGGCCGGCGTTTCACCCCCTGTCGGTCGCTCGGCACTTCTATCTGGCCGATGTGGTGCGATGTTGGCCGAGGCTGGCAATAAGATGGATGTAGTGTGGACGTTTAAGCCGGGAACGCAGAGTGCATCGGCGCCGGCCACAGCGAATCTGATCTGCAAGCTCACCTATTCGAACGTGAGTCTAGCGATACCGTCGGGCGACTGGAGTTTCGATGCAATTGCGCGAGGGCCAATAGCGCCTGGCAAAACGGCTGACTGACGTTCGTCCTGGAGAATTCCACCAGTTCGTTCAGTCCAGTCGCACTGGAGAGGCGCAAGGCTTCGTAACGGCAGACGGGGATCTGACGATTGTTCTTGAACCGTCTATCCGGCCCACCGCTTTTGTTGGGGTGCGCCCAGGTGTGCCCAACCACCTCAGCGTCAGACGGGACCTTTCCCGCCTCGATGAAATTGGTCGGCGCAAACTGTGTACGAAGATCGGCATATGCAACGGCGCCATACCGGTTTGCGTCTTTCACAAGGACCAGATCTGGCATGAAATAGAGCACCTGCCGGCCTACCTGGATCGAGGGCGGTATAACATTGCTGCGAACAACGGCGGGTAATATGCTGGTGAGCGCCGTGGGCTTTTTGTCGACCAGCATGCTGGCGCCGGCATTGCGCTTCCAAGTCGTCAGATCCTCAATCTTGCCCCCGGCCGCAACGTGCCATGTTCCTGCGCAACGAGTAAGCGTTTCGAACGCGGCAACCAGCCTGCCATAGGCAGCTTCGGCATCTTGCTCGAGGTCGTAATAGAGCACGCTCACCCGGCGATAGCCGTCAAACCATTTGCCGAGCAGCATGCCCGGTAGAAATGCGGCGCCCCCAAGCACAGGCGCCGCGCCTCCGAGTGCTTTCCAAACAAGGAAACCGGCTATCCCGAACAGCACTCCCAGCACCACGGCGAGGCGTGGTTGCGACTGTCTGGCGTTGATTTCATCAATGAGCTTGCTGCTTGTAAGGGGGTGACTGTTGCACACCCTTTTTTGTGCCGGCCTTTCCGAGTGTGCCGCGATAGCAGAGACCACCTCTGCCTGCGTGGATGTAGTGGCCTCGCGGACCCGTGCCTATCCGAAGGCCTTTGACGCCAACCGAGACCCCAACCCCACCCGACGAAAAATTGAAGCGGAACGGCCCCGCGCTGATCGATTTTCGAACGTAAAACCCCATCCCTTGAGTCCCCCAACTCAATGCTGTGAGCTAACTCACCAGCATTTTTTTGCGCTCATGACTTCGATCCGACACCCGCCGCGAGGTCGGTTTCGCGGGAGCGCTGCCTCACCCTGATTTCAATTCGTCGCCTTGCCTTCACGTCGCCAGCCTGCGCTCCGTTGGTCAGATGGTCACCAGGAAGTATCAACTGGCCACCCGACATCGGCAGAATGGTGAACCCTTTCAGCTCAGGCATCTCGCGAAGTATGCTCGTGACCGAGATTGCTCGCGCCAGTCCAAGGCCGGCGTTATCGGCGGGGTGAAGCGTACCAATTTCCACCTTGCCAGCCAGGACGGGTTGAAGACCCTTGTCCATGTTCGACGACTGACCGGACATGGCCTGCTCATCCGTGTGTCCAATCACCTCGATGACGTCGACGCCGTACGACGTTGCAATGCCCGCAATCGTCTTGGACAGATCGCGCAGCCGCGTCCTGAAACGATCGGAAAGCTCCGCACTTCCGATATCGAAATTATAGCCGTCGAGTTCGCTGAGGCTGATGATCGGTGGCCAATCGTGCGGCTTGGCGGCCATCACAGGCGCGTCTGCCTTCTTCAGGGCATCTGACAGGTCCTTCAAGGTCTTGGCCGTACCGACGTAACCAAACTCCGTCAACACCTTCGTGCGCTCGATCATCGCCCGGGCTTGCTCGGCGTCGACATCATTGTCGGACAGGATCTTGGTGACCGGGGCGTTTTTCACCAGTTCTTGGACCGAAACTCCTGCGTTTTTGATTGTTTCGATGGTCTCCTTCGCCAACACCAATTCGCGCCACTGCTGGTCGGGCACGTTGCGCCCTGTCGCGGGCTTGACCATCTCATTCAGCTGGGCAAGGAGCCGCTTGTTTTCCTCGCCGAGCTTACGCGATTCCTGCTTGAGGGATTGGGCAATCTTCTGCGCCTCTGCGGTCTGTTTCTGCTTCTTGGCGATGATTGCGCCGGCTGCAAGCAAAAGGCAGAACACCAGAAGCAGCATCGTCTCGGCCATCGTCAGGCCCAGGATCAGCCCGCGGCCGTAGCCCTTGCGCTCATAAGCGACCGCTGTTGCGCCCGTCTCGCTCACCTGCCCCACCAACCGCTTTTTCGCGGCGGCTCAGCCTTCTCTGGGACAGCGCCCAAGGATTGGAAGGAATCGCCTTGCTGATCTTCGGAGATCTTGATTATCGCCTCTTCACCATCAGCGCCGGCAGGTGTAACTGCGCGTGCTGGATCGATCGCTATTGCGTCGTTGGCAGCATGGCTGCCGCGAGCCGCCTGGAGACTCTTTTCTGCAATCGTGGCAATGAGTTCGCTCGTGTCCCTACTTTGCTTTTGCACCACTGCCGCAAGCGCCTCGGTTAGGCGCTGCTGGGCTTGAACACTCCCTGCTGTCCTCTCTGCCGCGGCTGCGGCGCGCTCTACACCACTCGCCACCTTCGCCACTGCGTCAGCGAGACCGATCATACGAGCTTGTTGCTCCTGCGAGGCGGACTCGGTCTTGACCGCGTATTGAGCGACAGCGCTGCCAAGAAGCTTTACCATCGGCGCCAGATCGTTCTTCAACACCTCCTCAGGAACGACAACTTTTTCCAGCTTGGTGGCCACGGTGTCAGCCTGTTCGCCGAGCTTGCTAACTGACGAGGACATCGAGCTGTTGGCTTTGTCGAGCAAATCAGCGGCAGCTTCGACACGCTTAGCAATCGAAGAGAACTGACTTTCGACCTGCCCGAAATTGTCTTTCAACGCGTCACTGAGCTTTCCAGACGCCTCTTGGACCGGTTTGATCGATTCCATGGCGATCTTGTCCAAGGCGAATCTGATATGCTCGCCGTTTCGCTCGGCTTGGACGGCAATCTCAGCAAAGCCTTCCTCGAGCATCTGATGGCTAACACGGCGAAAGTCGGCAAACTCTCTTGTGACGCTCTCCATCTCAGCTCTTACTCGCCGAGTCATGTCGGCGAGTTCGTGCCTGGCCGTCCGCTCGATATCCGCAGGGTCGCGCCGCATCTGGTTGTAGAAGATCCTGAGCGCGATGCCGGTGATCGTGGACGTAATCGCGATACCGAAGTTCCTGACGATGGCATCGGTCGAGCCTTCCGACCCGAACTGGAACAACGACACTCCAAGGCTCGTCAGCGTGAAAAGGAAGCCCATATAGTAGAGATTGTCGCCGGTTTGCTCATCGCTAAGGCGCAGCTTCCCGGTGAAGATCGATACACCGAGATAAAAAAGCATCAGGCAGACAGGTGCACCCGCCGCCACGATCGGGTTTACGCCCGAGAGCTTGGCGATGGCGATAAAGACGCAGCCGCCGAGCGTCAATATCGCAAACACGAGGAGTGGGAAGCCTCGATGCCCCAGTAGGGAATTGTCGCGGTTCCTCGCCATCAGTTTAACCCCTCCAAGCCAACCAGCTTTTCGAACTCGCCGTGATGGTTTTGGACCCATTGCGTCCAGAATTCAGCGTGATCCAGCGACTGAAACGGCTTCTTTTTCCGGTCGATATAGAGGATCGTGACTGCCACCCCGTCGAGCGACGTCCCGTAGGTCCGATCGGCGGCGCTACTGAGGTATTTCTGGTAATCCAGACCAGACCGGTACTGCGAATAAAGCGCCGTATGCTCGATCATGTCGGAGGCGACCACCAACCGCTTTGCGCCCCCCGGTTTCGCCAAGCTGCTATCAAACAGCGACAGTTTGATTTTCTGGATGCCGGCCATGATCGGAGACTGGCTGGCGGAGTCAGCGTTCGGAATTTGGTCAGGAAGCTTTTTCAAGGGGTCGCCGAAGGCGTTTTCCCACTTCTTCTGACGGCGCGCCGGATTGTTCGTCCAATTGTCTACCGTGGACCCGTCGCCTGGATTGCATCCATCGAACATCACCGTCAGGTCGCCGGGGGCCGAATTCAGCGTATAGATCCTCACATAGCCGCCCGGCTCGACCCGCCCGATGGTTTTGCGGAACTCGTTCTTCAGATCCGCCATGGTCGTTGCCGAAACCGGATCCGTGGCGTCAATGAGAACCGCCGTCAGGCTAACGGGACCGTCCATCGGGCAATTTGTGTTTGCGTCGATCTGGCCCTTGCCAGACCTTGACCACATCCAGGCAAAGCCGCCCAACATTGCAACCGAGAGCACCCCAAGAGCGAGAGCCGCAACGATTGAGCCGGCTTGGCCCTTCTTGCGCCTGCGAACCCGCCTAGCCATTCACACTGTCCGGATGAAGCTTGTCGAGGTCGCGATACTGCTCAATTCCGCGCTCGCATTCCTGTCCAATCAGGCGGACTTGAGCGTTGAGCTCCTCCTGCGCTTGGCGGATCGATGCTCCAACGTCGCCCTCGCTCCATTCCCCGTCGGCCGAGATGTGAGGCTTGATGCGTTCAAGCTTGTAAGGTGCTCCGAAATGCTTGGGCGCAGGCTCCGTTCTGGCCTGGATATTCGCCTCCCTGTATTTGGAGAGAAGCTGATTGCAGGCTCGCTCGAGCTGGTCCTGATGCTGCGCAAAGAGCGCCACAAGCCTCGAGCGATGATCGACAATAGCACGATGCTCCCTGCGACTGCCGAGTTCCTTGACGATGTCCTCAACCTTTTCGTTGTGGTCGTCGCGAACGTCTTGCAGCTCTTCGATCAACTCCCGCTTGCGCTCGATATAGTCCTCCCGCTTACGAACCAAGCGATTTTCGACGCCCGCGTAACCGGGATAAGGGTCGAGTACGAACCAGCCGTCGATAAATGCGAAAATCGAAAACATGAGGCCGATAGCAAACAGTAGCCATGACTTCACATCTGTGAGCCCGGCCGGATTGCCGACCATGTTTCGGATGACCTCTGCACCGGCACCGTCCGCGAGCGAGCCACTCACCTCGCGATAGTGCGCCAGCGCCAGGTTTAAGGTCACGGCCAGACCGATATAGACAAGGATCGAGAACATCCCGACTAGCTTCCCAAAAATCGATCGGTGGGTGACAAGGCGGGCGCAGAAAAGCGCCAGGAGCAAAGCGGCGCCGATGTTGATGAAGGAGAATGCTGCAGCCTCAAGGATGCCGCCAAAAAACCCCTGTTCGTTTCCCTTGGCAAGGAAACTGCCATTCATTGCTGTCTCGATGAGAAACAGGAACAGCAGCAGCGAAATGCGCAAAAGGTGAGCCGCGCCATGCTGAACGCGCGCCGCGCGAACCAATTCGTGCTTCGCCTTGAACCAGGCGTGCTCTTTCTCAGCGTCGCTAAGAGCGCGCCTCAACCCGTGGAGTTCATCCAGGCCGACAGCAACCGAAGCTTTGAAATCCGACACGCTGGCTGCGTTCGCCTGACGGATGAGACCAAATTGTTCTTCGAAATCGAGTCCGGCAAGACGCCCGCTGAGAAGATGCAGGTTGTCCTCAAGAGTATGATAGGATGCCTTTTTCTCGTCCTCGACGCGTTCGATGACGGCATGTTCAACATCGTCGAGATTTTTGGCGCTCTTAGGGGGCTGGTTTGCCTCGCCACGCTCCTTGCCGCGACCGGCGAGATTCATGTCCCGATCAATCTTGGTGACATCCAAGCTGCTGAAAAGCTGGGTGCTCGCTCGGAAATCATGGTTGGACTCGCGCAGAGACTCGCGCAACCTATTTAGCTTTTCGAATTTAGAGCTCACGCCCTTCGTATCCCAATTTTTTTCGGCCCCAAGCAGAATGCTTTCTATGCACAGTAGCGCTAAAGGGCAACCATGGGCGTGCGACCGTGGTCGGTCCTGCACTGGTAAAATCGGCAAGGCCGGCCACACGATCGGGCCACCGCATTCGCCTCAAAGGGATCAATGCGCCTGAGATCTGTTTGGATGATGCCAAGGCGGTCGCGGCGCGCCGAACCTGGTCGGATTGCCTGAGCGAATTGCACTCCTGCGCCCATTCCGGCTCGACCGCACAGCAACCCCGGATCGTCCAGAGTGTGCGACCAGATGCGAGAGGCTGACGCCGCCAGGCAGCTTTTCTCCCATCAAAAAAAGCAGGAGGAGTATGATCTCACGACCCCGAAGAGCGCGCGCAACCTGCTGGGCAGGACCAACGGCGGCTTTCAGTCCTGCGCAGGAAGCAGGCCGGGGCTCTCCGCTTGTTCATGCCCAGCCTCTACATCACTTCCGACTTTAGCTCTACGCCAGCGACGTCGATCAAATGGGAACAAAATGTAATCGCGCGCGGTGAGCGGCTCGGGCTGGTCTCGGAGGCCAACTTCCGGCCACTCATTCTTTTTTGGCCAGTATGCCGTTAGAAAAACCGTGTCCCAGATGGTTGTAAAGAACCCATAGTTTCGGCGCCGGTGATGCGGTTCCAGCGAGTGGTGAATGCGGTGGAACTTATTGTCGCCAATAATATATCGAAGCGGCCCAAGATTGATCCGGGTGCTCGAATGCGAAAGATGGGCCTGAAAGGTAATCAGTGTCACGGCAACAACGGGCACTACGCCAGATTCGAAATGGAACAGCGTGAGTGGTAGGGCTACAAATCCAGCGTAAACGAGTGGCTCGGAAACGTGATGATGGCAATTCCATGCCGTCAATTCGCGGATCGAGTGGTGAGTAGCATGCATGCGCCAGAGGAATGGAACAGCATGCTGAGCGCGGTGCATCCAGTAGTAGAAGAAGTCACCAGCAATCGCGACCAAGACGCCTGAAAAGACGGCCAATCCGCTGTCGACGATGGCATTGTCAAAGTGAAGCATCGTACCGAAATTGATCGTTACGAGCGGCTTTATCCCTAACCAGTCCAGGCTCACGGCGTAGAGGTGCCAGATAACGGCACCGCATCCGAGCCGAATAATCCAATTCCGCACGCCGCGAAGATATGAGGCAAAACTGTATCGATAAGCCGGAAACATCAGCTCCAGCGCGGCGCAAAAGGTAGCGAAAATCACAACCAGCTCAAGCGACTTCACGAATATCTGAGTCATCTGGTTAACGTCGAAAACGTGCATTTGTTTGCTCCGGCGAATCGTTCAATGCTCCAACCTCAGGTCGGAGTGACTGTCATCAACGCAGTCGTCTTCGTCAGGCGAGACCAATATTGTGAGTCTCAGCGCCGCCGTAAACTCGGCATCGAAGTCACGAATTGCATGTAGTCAGGTGATGCAGATTTCCTTTTAGGGCATTCAAACGGCGATTGTTCCGCCGGCAGAGCGGCGCGCTTCGAGGACGTGCAATGCAGCATTTTCGTAGATTGGTAAAATTGGTTGTTTGGATAAGACCCATCGGTGTCCCAAATGATCGGAGGAGCCCAGTAGACCACCGGGGTTTGCGCGAAGCGACCAACCATAGGGCAAAGTCCGTTGCGGCAACTGGGCAGGCATAAAGCCTGCGAAGCGCAAGGCAAAGCGTCCGGTTCCAGCGTCTTCACGACGATCCTTGCCTTGTCGCCCATCGACCAGGGCGGGCCGCCAGCACCGTTGATCACTTTGAAGCGCCGCGGTTGCCGCTCCGGGTCAAGCGTTAGGTCACTCCCGGACACAGCCTAGTGGCCACCACAGGACCGACAACCTCACAGATCGCGATCACTCCCGAAAGCTGGCTCCGAAACACCGCGTACCAATCAGAGAAGCCTGCTAGATGGCAAATGTAACGCGAAATCAGTTCGGCGGATCGCACCCAGGCGGTACGATTAGAAATCAAAGGAGCCCTGAACAATGGATCGCTATACAAGTAGACATAGACCTGAAGACCGCGATCGCGGTGCGACCCGATCGACTCACATGCCCAATGAGGTGCTGGACCTTAGGGAGGCGAGCCGCTCAGTCGATTCCATCTTTGACAGGGTCCGGGGAGAGTCAGTCAGGTTGAACAGGACAATCGATTACATCGGCGGTTCCCGCAATATTTCTTTCTTCTCTGACGTTGACCAAACCGAGATGGGGACTTTGACCATTGCTCAGCAGGATGGCAGCATGCGAATTGGCTGGATACACAATAAGCAGCGGTCGAGGTACAAAGGGCTCGGGACGGTCATGATCAATATCGCCGATCGGTTCAGAGCGTTAGATAACCTTCGCAGTCTGACTCTTCGTTCTCAATCTGAAGAAGCTTCAGTGTTTTTCTACAAGAGCGGATTTCGATTTACAGGAGAAGGAATGGAAGCCAAGAATTCAGCGATGCGGAGGCAAATTTCCAGCCCGGACTTTCAACCTCCGGATGATATTATCTTCCTTGGTGAAATGGAGCGTGCGTAACTCGCTGCGGCACCCATACCGATTGAGCGCGCCAGGATGAAATACCGACTCATCTCTTGATTCCAGTGGCCGAAAGGGGTGGAAGCCGCCCGCGATAGGGGGCGTTAGGTGGAGCACAACGTGTGCGCCCGGGCGCCGATTCGAAAGTGGCAACTCTAGCGTCCACGCTGCGGGCAAGCGCAAAAGCTGTCGGAGCGCCAGCTGCTGTTGCGGGGGAGAGTTCGCGCCGACAAGGCCTGTGTTGCTGTTGTCCGCTAGCATACAATGGCGCAGGCCCCAATTTCGTCCGTTGGTGACCTGGCTCATCGCGGTTCTTCGCTGCAAGCCTTTGTGCTCGGGCCGTCCGAGACTCCGCAAAGTGTCCTGAGGATCGCAAGCCTAACCTTAGCCGATCTCCGCACCGAGGCGTGAGAACTGTGACGAGCAGACTGCAGGACAAAGACGAAGGTCATTAGGTCAAGCAGGAACTGATGGATAGCGTCGGCAGTCAGGGCGGACTCGAACTGACGCAGCATCGCACGGGCCTCATCGACGGCTTCGGCGCTGGGCGCATCGATCAACGCTTCTAGTCTCTCGAAAGTTTCCAATTCGACAAATCCCCTGACCGCAAGTTAAAATGCCATGCGCCGCTGAAAATTACACAACCAAAGTTACGACGTGCCGCGCTTTCTTGGCCCAAACTGGTGCTCTGAGGGTTGTTCCAGAACCCCGGTTCGGGCCGCAAGCGAGCCCGTTCGACGGTCCACCAAGGCCGGATTGAAAGAAGGCGTGCTTGGCTCCGAAAAGCTCGCGCCCCAAATAGCGCCCCGACGCCACGCACAGGAATTCCAGGGTGAAAATAGAATTGCCGGCGTCGCCGGTGGTTCTTCCTCGATCCGTTCGCGGTCCGTCATGGCGTCTCCAGCTGTTCTGTTCCGAGGCTCGGGCTCCGGCTCACCCGGGCAAACCGCCGCGATGAGTACGAGGAGGCGGCTAGCCGCCGCGCGTGCGACTGAACGCGTTCTCCCGCAGGCCCGACTGCACCGGCGTTCCACCACTCCACTTATCGGGCACCCAGACGACCAGTCGGTTAAGTCGATTGCCACGCGCTCGCAGAGTCGACTGGACGAGGCAGCTTTCGAGAAATGAGGAGTCTCAGAGAGTCTGAATGAGCGTCATTGTCGGTGGGTCCCGTGTTACGGATCACCAGGTGCATTAAGCGTGCCAAAGGATAACCGCTTTAATCACAATTGGGTCACCGGACTGGCTACATCCGATGTCCGACATTGTTGCACTTTCGCGCCATGCTGCCCGGCCCGCGCCGTCAAGGAGGTTTTCTATACGCTACACGCGCGCGTCGAAACGATCGGCTTTGATTATAGGCAGCGGCATCGGATCGAATTAGACGTCCGCCCGCGCGTGTTCGACAAATGCGGAGGAACTTTTCGGATTGGAGTGGTGTATTGCGAGTTCCGGTATCTTGGAGAGATGGTCCCATCCTGGGCCCTCTCGCTTCGGCTGCTCGGTCGGTCAACTGACAAGGTCGACGGCAGGAGGCAAGCTGCCGTAGGCTTTGCGAGGAGGTCCGGCGGGACAATGGAGACGTGCCATGCACAGTCCCGCCGCCGTGCCGGTGACGATTGCCACAACCGAACCTCGATCCAGAACTGAGATACAATGTTGGATGCCCGGACAGGCTCAGCCAGCGGCAATTGGCCTCGAGCAGTCCATTAGAGAGATGGCACAGGACCCCCGCGAGATCAGGTCCTATTACGGACTCCCCGCCAGCGCTAGGATTGTGTTTCGGCGTTGCCAGGGAGCGGTCTGTGCGTGTCGGTAATGCCGCTGTCCTTTCGTAGAATGATCTTTTCGCCCTCCGCGAGACCATCGACGATCTCGGCGCCCATTCGGTTCACCAGCCCCACGCGCACGCGGCGTGCTGCGGTCGCGCCGTTCCCTGTGTCTACCCTCGCGCGATAGAGACCCTCCGGATCAGGGCCGACGAGCGCACCCCATGGGGCAAGCAACACGTCATCAACCGTGCTCACCGTAATAGTCACCTCAGCGGTCATCATTGGCAGAAGCTCCCCGTCCTTGTTGGATGCCTCAAAAAACACGTTGTAATAGACCGTCTGCGTTTGCCCCGAGCCGCCGCCTAGCTGGCCGCCGGAGGGTCCCTGGTTCGTCAGAAGAAAAGATGGGGCGGGCTCCACTGCCATAACCCGGCTAGCCCGGTTGGTCTTTCTGTCTCCGACGGTGGTGAAATGCACCGGCTGCCCGACCCTGATGCGTTGGACATCTGCCTCGGAAACTGGCACTCGCGCTCTCATCGTGTCGGTCTGCGCGACGACAGCAATTACGCGCGAGGGCTCCGTCTGTCCGGGCTTGGCCTCCAGGGCGATCACCCGTCCGTCTATCGGGGCGGCGATCTGTGTGTAGCCGAGGTCGATTTGGGCCTTTTCGACCCCGGCAGTCGCTTCTTCGACTTGCGCTGTCGACTCGTCGAGCTTGGCGCGGGCAATTCGGACGGCAATTTCGGCATCCTGAAGAGCAGCGCTCGAAATGACCTGGCGCGCAGAGAGGTGCCGCTGACGCGTCAGGACTCGCTCTGCCCGGTCGAGCTTGAACTGGCTCGAATGTTGGGCTGCCTGCTTCTTGGAAAGCGAGGCCCTTGCCAGACGCAACCGGTTCTGCTGCTCGAAAGAATCCATCTCCGCAATAAGATCGCCTGCGTGAACCTCGTCCCCCAAGCTGACATGAAACGCAGTCAATTGACCCGAGACTCGCGCACCGATTTGCGCAAGCCTTGAGGGCTCCAGAACACCGATTGCATTTACCTCGTCCGCCAGCGAGCCCCGTCTTACAGTAATGACCGGGGTCGAACTGGACGGCCGCCTGCTTGGCGCTGAAGCGACCCAGACAGCTGCCCCGACGGCACACACAAAAAGCCCTAGGAAAACACTTCGTCTCATGATCTCACGCCAGTCTTTCATTTTGTTGCTAGATTCGAACGAAAGCTTGGGGCAGGAATCTTATTTGGCGGGCAGGGAGCCGGATCGGCCCGGCGGTCGGTCGGTTGCTTTATTGCGACTCCACGAACGCCCAGATCCTGTTCAGCATAGCCCTCAGATCCTTCTCGGCTGCAGCGAGACCAATCCCTCCTATCATTCTGACCCGAGCCTGCTGGCTCAGGGGCAGAAAGAGGGGCTGATCCCGCAGGATACGGGTGATGCCGACATGCTGCCGACGCGAGTCGCGTCTGGAGGACAGTGGCCCATCAAGTGACCGCAGCAGCACCGCGACGGACGCCGCCAGCAAAGCGAGCACTGCGCCGACCAGCGGCAGATTGGCGTAGGAAACGCCCCAGGAGAGGGCCACGCCACCGATCCAGGCGCCGCTGGCATTGCCGACGTTGAAGGCGCCTTGGTTTAATGTGGCGGCGAGGTTCGGCCCCTCGGAAGCGGCTTCCACGACGCGGATCTGCAGCGGCGGCACCACCACGAAGACGAGCAGGCCCCACAGGAAGACGATGCCCACCGCGACCGTGGCGATGGCGCCGAATTCGGTGAAGGCGACGAACAGCAGGGCCATCAACAGCAAGGTGGCGATCACCGTCGGCATCAGTTTCCAGTCGGCCAGCCTGCCGCCGATGATGTTGCCGATGGTCATGCCGGCGCCGAACAGCAAAAGCACCCAGGTGACCGCCGCGGTCGACAGGCCCGACACGTCGGTGAGGTAGGGTTTGATATAGGTGAAAACGGCGAACAGGCTGGCCGAGGTCAGCGCCGCGATCAGCATCGCCAGCCACACCTGCAGCTTGCCGAGCACGCGGACTTCGGCGCGTAGGCCGCCGCCGCTCGGTTCCGTGACGTCGGACGGCACCAGCCAGGCGATGGCCGCGACCGAGGTCAGGCCGATGCCGACCACGGCCAGGAAGGTGGCCCGCCAGCCAAAGGCTTCACCAAGCGCCGTTCCAGCGGGAACGCCGAGGATATTGGCCAGCGTCAGCCCGGCGAACATCAGCGCGATGGCGCTGGCGCGCTTGTTGCGCGGCACCAGGCTGGCGGCGACGACCGAGCCGATGCCGAAGAAGGCGCCATGGCCGAAAGCGGTGAAGACGCGCGCGGCCATCAGCAGCCAGTAATTGGGCGCGATGGCGCAGAAGAGATTGCCGACGACGAACAGGGCCGCAAGCCCGACCAGCACGGGTTTGCGCGGCAAATGCGCGGTGGCCATGGCCACGACAGGCGCGCCGAAGACGACACCCAGCGCATAACCGGTGACCAGCAGGCCGGCGGCGGGAATCGTCACGCCGAGATCGGCGGCGACCTCCGGCAGCAGGCCCATGATGACGAATTCGGTGGTGCCGATGCAGAAGGACGCAATGGCAAGCGCAAGGATTGGCAAAGGCATGGGAGGTCCAGACTGAATCGGTTCAATTTGGAGACTGCGCGACGATCCCGGCTGGGCGCAACAGACATTGCCGCAATGCAGCAATGCAGAAAGCGTGGAGCACATTGAAAACGGGCGCGGAGGCGCCGGTAGAGCGGCTCGGCGGTTTGCCAAACGCTGAACCGCTCCAGTTTCAGGCCAGCGGCTTGAGTTCCTGGGCTATCGTCGGCAGCAGTTCCGAAACCGTCGGGTGGATGTGCATCGCGCGCGCCAGCGTGTCGACCGGCGCCTTGGCGTACATCAGGTCGAGCACGCAATGCACCGCCTCGTCGCCGCCGGGGCCAAGCACCGAGCAGCCGAGGATTTCCCTGGTGTCGGCATCGACGAGGATCTTCATGAAACCTTGCGTCTCGCCCTTTTCGACGGCGCGGCCGACGCGGGTCATCGGCCGCTGGCCGACCAGCGCACGGCGTCCCGATTTCCTCACCGCGGCCTCGGTCATGCCGCAGCGGCCGAGCGGCGGGTCGATGTAGAGTGCGTAGGCCTCGATGCGATCACTGACCTTGCGCGGATCATTGTCGAGCAGATTGGCGGCGACGATCTCATAATCGTTGTAGGAGGTGTGGGTGAAGGCGCCCTTGCCGTTGCAGTCGCCCATCGCCCAGATGCCTGGCACACTGGTGCGCAGCTGGTCGTCGACGACAACCGCGCCGCGTCTGTCGACCTCGACGCCCGCCTTGTCGAGGCCGAGATCGTCGGTATTGAGCGTTCGGCCCAGCGCCAGCAGCACATGCGATCCGATCGCGGGCGGCTTGCCGGCGGAGAAGGTCACGGCAATATCCCCACCATGTTTGACGAAGCCGATGTTGTCGGCGCCGACATGGACCGCGATGCCTTCGTTTTCGAGGATCGACAGGATGGCGGCCGAGACGTCCTCGTCCTCGCGGCCGGTCAGGCGCGGGCTCTTTTCGATGACGGTGACTTCAGAGCCGAAGCGGCGGAACATCTGCGCGAATTCGAGCGAGATGTAGCTGCCGCCGACGACGACAAGGTGGCGCGGCAAAACGTCGAGATCCATCATCGACGAGTTGGTCAGATAGTCGATGTCGTGGATGCCAGGCAGGTCCGGCACCGAGGCGCGGCCGCCCGTGTTGAGGAAGATCTTTTCGGCGGTCAAAAGGTCGTCGCCAACACGCACCGTGTTGGCGGATTCGAAGCGTGCGTGGCCGCGATAGAGCGTGCAGCGCTCCATTCCGGCGATCCAGGTCTCCAGATTGCCACGGGCGTCGTTGGTGACCTTGTCCTTGCGCGCCTTGATCCTGTGATAATCGACCCCGACGGGGCCCGGAAGCGTCACGCCATAGTCGGCGGCGCGCCGCGCCAGATGCGCGGCATAGGCGCTGGCGACCATGGTCTTGGTCGGCATGCAGCCGGTGTTGACGCAGGTGCCGCCGACCAGCTTGCGCTCGATCAGCGCCACGCTCATGCCCGCGGCCGTCAGGCGGCCCGCCAAGGGCGGCCCCGCCTGGCCAGCGCCGATGATGATGGTGTCGAAGGTTTTCGCCGTCATGCCACCGCCGCCACGATCAGCAGGCCGCCGATGATCGCCACCGCGTCCTCGATAAAAGCCGCCGGCGTGTCCTTGCCGAAAGCGGCCGCCAGCCGGCCTCGCGCTTCGGCACCACCCAGCGTGCCTATGGCCGCGCCGATGGCGCCGGCGATCAGGCAGACGATGGTGGCGCCGCCGGCCGCGCCGAGCACCGCGCCGGAAAAGGCGCCGAGCAGGATGCGGGCGCCGAACTGCTGCGGCACTTTGCGGCTTGGCGTCGACGGCAGCTGATCGGTGACCAGTTCGACGATGGCCAGGACGGTGAAGATGCCGACTGCCGCCCAGTGGCTCATGAAGCTCGCCCAGGTGCCGGCAACCGGAAGCCAGCCGAGATAGGCGCCCCAGGCGACGGCGGCAGGTGCCGTCATGGCGCGCAGGCCGGCAACTACGCCGATCAGAAGTGCAAGAATGTAGAGCATGCCGATCCCCTCGATGCCGGGCCGGAACAGCCCTGAAACGGCAAGCTACCATAGGTCGGATATTTGGCTAGGCCGCAGACTCATGAGCGCAGCCACAGCGGATCGAGGCGAGTCAGCCTGGTGGAGCGTTGACCGCAAATTGCGCGGCGAAGGCCCTGATATAAGCGGGCCGAGCTTCCCCGCGCGCCACATAGGCGGCCAGGTTTTGGTACTCGTCCAGAATGCCTGACATTCTCAGTCGCAGCAGCACGGACACCATCAGCAGGTCGCCGGCGCTGAACGCATCATCGAGCCAGTCGTCGACGCCCAGGTGAGCCGAGAGGCTGTCCAGCCGGGACCGAACACGGTCCTTAACCAGCGGCAAGCGCGCCTCGCTCCAGGGCTTGTCAGCTTCGAATATCCTTGCCGTGGTCAATTCGAGGATCGGCGGCTCGACAGTGTTCAGTGCGGCAAACATCCACATTATCGCGCGGGCGCGGGCATTGCGATCCTTCGGCAGCAGGCCGGCATGCTGCTCGGCAAGATGAAACACGATCGAGCCGGTCTCGAACAGCGAGAGAGAACCCTCCTCATAGGTGGGGATCTGCCCGAAGGGATGGATAGCCAGATGGTCAGGCGCCTTCATCCTTGCAAAGGAAACAAAACGAACCTCGTAGGGCTGTCTCACCTCTTCCAGCGCCCAGCGAACACGGGTATCGCGCGCCAGTCCCTTGCCGCCATCGGGCGATCGTTCAAATGCCGTGATGGTGATTGTCATCGCAGTCGTTTCCTTGCTTTGGCGAATTTCTCCGGCTTCCTATCGAGGACGAACGAGTTACCCGGAAATCGACAGCGGTCTTGAACTATTTCATTGCCGGGCGGGGATCGCGAATGTCCGCTTGCGATCGAAGGTCGTGACGGCACGGTGACCAGTTCCGTCAAGCCGCTATCCCGGTCTATAAGTTCACGTCCTGGTCCTTGCCTCGGCGCTGTTCGCAATGATGTCAAACGGAGGCACTGCCATGGTTCAGAGCGAACGTGCGAAAATGGCGGCCGGCGAATGGTATACGTGCCTGGATGACGATCTTGGCGCGTTGCGCGGCTTGGCCGCGGATGCCGTGTTCGAACACAATACGCTCCCGCCCCGTCAACGCGGGAACCTCGGGCCAGCCCTGCGGACACTGCTGGGCGGCGTGGGCGAGGGTGCCCGCATCGAGGCGCCGTTTCACTGTGCCTACGGATTCAACATTTTCCTCGGCGACCGCGCTTTCCTCAATGCCGGTTGCAATCCTCGACACCGCTTTGGTGCGCATCGGCACGGGAACGCTGCTTGGCCCCAATGTGCAGATTTATTGTGCCGAGCACCACAAGGAGCCGGCAGGGCGACAGGCGGGACTGGAGATCGCCAGGCCGGTCACGATCGGCGACAATGCCTGGATCGGCGGCAGCGCGGTCATCCTTGGCGGCGTCAGCATCGGCGAAGGCGCCATTGTCGGCGCCGGGGCGGTGGTGACGCGCGACGTGACGGCGAATACGACGGTGGTCGGCAATCCGGCGCGGGTGGTCAGTTGGGGCTGAGTGCGCTTGCGTGCCCAATCAATGCAGCCGGGAGATGCGCCATGCGCTCGCCGACATCGGCCCGCCTGGAAAATTCACGCCGGTATTGCGCCGGTGAGGTCCGGAGCCGCGCGGAAAAGTGCTGGCGCAGCGATGTGGCGCTGCCGAAGCCGGCCTCGAAAGCCACCATGTCGATCGATTTGTCCGTGGTTTCCAGCAGCCGTTGCGCCAGTTCGATCCGCTGGCTGGTCAGCCAATCGCCAAAACTGGTGCCGATCGATTTCTGAAAACGGCGGGTGAAAGTGCGCCGTGTCAGGCCTGCGGCGTCGGCGACGCTGTCGAGGCTGTGCGTTTCGCCTGATGTCGCGCGAACCGCGTCGAGCGCCTCGGTGAAACGGTCGGCATTGGCGCTTTTTGCCACGGGACGCTCGATGAACTGTGCCTGTCCGCCCTGCCGGTGCGGCGAAAGCACGACGTGCCGGGCGAGCCGCAGTGCCGCCTCCGCGCCATAGCGGGCACGCACGATGTGCAGGCAGCAGTCGAGCCCGGCAGCGACGCCGGCGGAGGTGACGATGTCGCCATCGTCGACGTAGAGCACGTCGGCATCGACTGAAATGTCGGGATGGAGGGCCCGCAACTGCTCAGTATAGGCCCAATGGGTGGTGGCGGTTCGGCCCGAAAGCAGGCCGGCGGCGGCGAGGGCAAAGGTGCCGAGACACAGGCCGACGATCAGCGCGCCGCGCCGGTGGGCGCGGCCGAGCGCTTCTTCGAGCGGTTTGGCCAGAGGCGCTTCGAGATCCTTCCAGCTCGGGATGATGACGATATCGGCGTCTTCGAGCGCGGCAAGCCCGTGCGGGACCAGGATGCTCAGCCCGGCATCGGTCCGGATCAGCCCTTCCTCGATCCCGCAGACACGGAAGTCGAAGCGTGGCAGGCCGAGGTTGGTGCGATCCGCGCCGAACACCAGACAAGGCACGGAGAGATGGAACGGGCTGATGCCGTCGAAGGCGAGGACGGCGATGATGGGAGCGGTCAAGGGGCGTTTCCAGTGTGGGTGTGGATTGTCCCAATTCTTTCGGATGATGTCAATCGGGCCACTGTTGGGGCCCAAGCCAGCAGATTACTTTCGGCCCATCGCATTCAAGCCTGAGAGGAAACATCATGTCTGACCCAGCCAACACCGCGCCGCGCCGCGCGCTCGTCGTCATCGACGTCCAGAACGACTATGACGGCGGCAATCTGGCCATCCAGCATCCGCCGTTCCGCGACAGCGTCGTCAACGTGGCGCGCGCGATGGATGCCGCGGCCGCTGCCGGCATCAAGGTGGTGGTCGTCAAGCAGATGGCGCCCGAGGCGTCGCCGATCTTCGCCAAGGGCAGCCATGGCGGCGAACTGCATCCGGAGATCGCCAAGCGTGGCCGCGACCATTATGTCGAGAAGAATTTGCCGAGCGCCTTCACCGGCACCGACCTCGAGGATTGGCTGCGCGCCAATGCCGTCGATACGATCGCGGTCATCGGTTACATGACGCATAATTGCGATCTGTCGACCATCATCCACGCCGTGCATATGGGCTTCGCGGTCGAGTTCCTGTCCGACGCGACCGGCTCGGTGCCCTACGCCAACAGAGCCGGCTATGCCTCTGCCGAGGAGATACATCGCGTGGTGAGCATCATCCTGCAGTCGCGCTTCGCCGCAGTGCTCAAGACCGCCGAATGGATCGACTGCCTCAAGACCGGCGCGCTGCCGGAACGCGACACGATCCATGCGTCCAACCAGCGGGCGCTGGCGCGCAGCGCCGCGTAGGACGATCGGCAAACAAAAAGGGCGCCGCAGCGATGCGGCGCCCTTCTTCGTTGTCGGGACAAAAGATCAGAACAGGCCTTCGATCTGACCGGCCTCGTTGAGGAAGATCTTTTCCGAGGATGGCGCCTTTGGCAGGCCGGGCATGGTCATGACCTCGCCGCAGATGATGACGACGAAGCCCGCGCCCGCCGAAAGCCTGACCTCACGCACCGGCACGGTGTGGCCGGTCGGCGCGCCGCGCAGGTTCGGGTCGGTCGAAAAGGAATACTGGGTCTTGGCCATGCAGACCGGCAAATTGCCATAGCCTGCCTCTTCCCAGGCCTTGAGCTGATCGCGCACCGACTTGTCGGCGATGGCTTCCGAGCCGCGATAGATGCGCTGGACGATGGTGTTGATCTTCTCGAACAGCGGCATGGCGTCGGGATAGAGCGGCGCGAACTGCGAGGCGCCGGATTCGGCCAGCGCCACCACCTTGTTGGCGAGATCCTCGATGCCGGCGGAGCCCCTGGCCCAGTGCTTGCACAGGATCGCCTCTTCGCCCATGGAGGCGACATAGTCCTTCATTGCCTGGATCTCGGCATCGGTGTCGGAATAGAAGTGGTTGATGGCAACCACCGCCGGCACGCCGAACTGCCTGATGTTCTCGATGTGGCGGCCAAGGTTGGCGCAGCCCTTCTTCACCGCCTCGACGTTTTCCTTGCCGAGGTCTTCCTTCTTGACGCCGCCATTCATTTTCATGGCGCGCACGGTGGCGACGATGACGGCGGCCGCCGGCTTGAGGCCCGCCTTGCGGCACTTGATGTCGAAGAATTTCTCGGCACCCAGGTCGGCGCCGAAGCCGGCTTCGGTGACGACATAGTCGGCGAGCTTGAGCGCCGTCGTGGTGGCGACGACCGAGTTGCAGCCATGCGCGATGTTGGCGAACGGGCCGCCATGCACGAAGGCCGGGTTGTTCTCCAGCGTCTGCACGAGGTTGGGCTGCATGGCGTCCTTGAGCAGGACAGCCATGGCGCCGTCGGCCTTGAGGTCGCGGGCATAGACCGGCGACTTGTCGCGGCGGTAAGCGACGATGATGTCGCCGAGGCGCTTTTCCAGATCCTTCAGGTCGGTGGCAAGGCACAAGATGGCCATCACTTCCGAGGCGACGGTGATGTCGAAGCCGGCTTCGCGCGGAAAACCGTTGGCGACGCCGCCGAGCGAGCAGATGATCTCGCGCAGTGCCCGGTCGTTCATGTCCATGACGCGGCGCCACACGACGCGGCGGGTGTCGATGCCGAGCTCATTGCCCCAATAGATGTGGTTGTCGATCAGAGCCGACAGAAGATTGTGTGCCGTGGTGATGGCGTGGAAGTCGCCGGTGAAGTGGAGGTTCATGTCCTCCATCGGCACCACCTGCGCGTAACCGCCGCCGGCGGCACCGCCCTTGACGCCGAAATTCGGGCCGAGCGAAGCTTCGCGGATGCAGACGATCGCCTTCTTGCCGATGCGGTTCAGGCCGTCGCCGAGGCCGACGGTGGTGGTGGTCTTGCCTTCGCCGGCCGGCGTCGGATTGATGGCGGTGACGAGGATCAGCTTGCCGTCCCTGTTGCCCTTCACCGACTTGATGAATTCGGCGGAGATCTTGGCCTTGTCGTGGCCGTAGGGCAGCAGATGTTCGGTCGGGATGCCGATCTTCTTGCCGATCTCCTGGATCTGCTTTTTCCTGGCGCCACGCGCGATCTCGATGTCGGATTTCACTTCGGCCATGACGGCGTTCCTCTGGATTGGACGGTGGAGGGGACGGGGTTGATCTCACTCGCAAGAAGGCTGGAGCCGGACGCGCGGGGCATCTAACCCTGTCGCTGCGGCGGCGTCAACTTTCATGCAACTATGTTTCCTATAGAGAAAATTCCTCTGCGGCGGGCCGACCTATTCCCGGTTCTTTATGGCTCCGCTTGCCGCGCCGTATAGAAGCCAGAGCAGGGGCGCTTCCGCCGTCTCAAAACAGCCGCACAATGCACGGAATGCGACAGACGCGACGGCGCAAATTCGCCATCGCTGGTTTGCGGTGGGACAGCGCTACTGCGTCAGCACGTTGCTGATTTCGACCATGTTGGAGCGCACCCGAAGCACGTAGAAGCCCATTGTCGTCAGATGGGTCGGCAGCAGCCAGCCATCCTCGCGACCGTTGGCGATGATGAAGGGCTGGATACGCAGGGCCGACACGAACTGCGCGTCCATCGTATCCCAAAGGCTCTGCAGGTGCTTTTCCTTGATGACGTTCTCGAAGTCGGCCTGGGCGCCTTTCATCAGGCCGTAGTAGGCATAGAGCTGGCCATAGGCGAACCAGTAGCGGTCGTCGGCGCGGGTGTCGAACCAGCCATTGTTGTGGTTCTCGGCGCGCTCCTTGAGGATGGCGGAAGTCGAGCCGATGTCACTGGCGATGCGGTCGATATACTGCTTCAAATTGTCGGCGCGGGCATCGAAAGTGGCCTGGCAGGTGGCAAGCCGGGCATTGAACGAACGCAGCTTGCGCACCGCGTCGCGATAGTAGCTCGGCGTCGGCGTCTTCGGTCCAAACGGGCTCACGCCGAAGTACCAGGTATACTCGTCGAACTGCAGATTGCCGCGCGCGTCCTGCAGGTCGGCATCGATCTGCGAGGTCGTGCGTACGCGGCCGAGATTGTCGGCAAGCTCGGTCGCGGTACGTCGCACCGCCTGGTTGATGCCGCGCTGGAAAGAGGCCTTGTTGTCCATCCACGGGGTGTTGTCCCAGTCAATGCCGAACAGGCCGAGCTTGTAGAGGATCATCGACGAGATCCAGGCGTTCTGGTTGACGTTGAAGTCGGTCAGGTCGGCCGCCACCTGGGCGATGCCGGAGTTGCCGCAGGTCTTGGCCGTGTCGGTGCCTGCGCCGGCGGCCACCTGCTCACCGGCGGAAACGTTGCGCTTCTCGAAAGTATAGGTGTCCGGGTAGTTCGGGTTGAAGTTGTTCCACCACTGGGTGGCGTAGAAGAAGTTGGCGTAGAGGCCGATCAGCACCAGCACGGCAAGGCCGACTATCGCCTTGAGGATCCAGCCGCGCTGCGTGTACCAGCGGCCGGCCCACATGAAGGGCCACAGGATCACGCCGATCAGAAGACCGATGCCGCGGCCGATCCACTGGAAAATCCGGGTGAAGAAATTCACGATCGGATCGAGCATGGCTGTATCACCCCCCTCAACATGATGCCAAAAAGTTGCAGACTTTTTTGGATAACATCATGCACCAAAACAACAAGTTAGAACGGAATGGCGGTTCATTTCGTTCTAGTCGGTCAGGCCGTAGAGGCGTGTGCGAAACGCCACCTTGTCCTTCAAATATGTGGTTTTCAGAACGTCCACAACATGCGATCGCCAGGCGTCGCTGAAGCCGTCATAGTCCTTGTAGAAGCCGTCCTTGTTGAAGATGTAGCGCGAGACGAAGTCCGACGGCACGAAATCCGAGATCAGCCGGTTGGTCAGCCAGGCGTCGGGATGGTCGGGCTTGGCGCGGACCACCAGGAAGCGCTGCTGCGGGAAGACATCCTCGACCTTGAGATGACCGAACTGGGCGATCTCGCGCTTGGCGGCGTTGAGGAAAGGAAAATTTCCGTCCGTGGTGATCAGGTCGGCATGGCTCTGGATCCATGTCTGCAGCCAGACCTTGTCGACATCCGTCAAATTGCGGTCCGGCTCGGCGTCGCGGATCAGCGCGCGCACCACCATTTCGGCGCGGTGCTCGAGATAGCCCGAGGCCTCTATCCAGGAAGCGCGCGGCAGTTCGATGCGGCCGGTGGCAGCCAGGAATTTGAACACCTTGTCGGCGTCCTTGATCGAGAGATAGCTCACCTGCCAGGGCCGCGAGCGGCGAAAACCGGGGGCGGCCGGATCGCTGATCACCGTCGTCATGTCGGGATCGACAAAGACATAGAGCCCGCCGAAATGGCTGGTCCAGTAGGCGTTGTGGCGGAAGATCACCTGGTCCGGCACCAGCGCGTTCTCGCGGATGTCGCCGCAGACCTTGGCGAGCTCGACCATGCGGGTCAGCATGGCATCGTCGCGCCAGGCGTCGGGCTCCTGCTTCAGCCGGTCGACGAGCTTGCCGAGTTCGGCGGCCTTGCCCAGCACGTCTTCCGCCGACAGCACCTTGAATTCGACCTGGCTGATCGACAGCAGGTCCTCGATGTCGTTGACCTTGGGAACGGAGTCCTCGATCTCGCCGTAGATGACGTCCTTGATGGTCAGCGCGTCGATGGCGCGCTGGTTCCTGGACATGAACTCGAACATCAGCCGCGAGGTGTTGGAGAAGGCGGTGTGCACCACCGGCAGGTCGATTTGCGACGGCGTCAGGATGATGAAACGGCGGTTGACCTCATTGGGATCGAGATAATCGTAGTCGCCACACTCCTCGGCCACTTCGGGCGAAAAGCCGGTGCGGTCGATCTGGAAGCTCTTCAGCCTGGTGGGCTTGAGGCCGAAAGCAGCCAGCGCCTTGTTGTAACGCTGGATGAGGTGCGCCTCGTCGACGGTGAGCAAACGGCCGTAGATGAGCTCGTTGTCGCGAAGGAGGTCGGGTTTGCGGGCGTGGGTCAATCTTCCTTCTCCCCGTTTACGGGGAGAAGGTGCCCGAAGGGCCGATGAGGGGCGCGGCTCTTCCTTCTCCCCTTGTGGGCCTGTTGCGCAATATTGCGGGAGGCGTGTTGTGAGGATTGAGGGCGGCCATTTTCGTTGCTTTGGAGGCTTTTCGGGGTTTGGGAGCC
The DNA here is from genome assembly GCF_037179725.1 of Mesorhizobium sp. Cs1321R2N1. Taxonomy (NCBI): domain Bacteria; kingdom Pseudomonadati; phylum Pseudomonadota; class Alphaproteobacteria; order Hyphomicrobiales; family Phyllobacteriaceae; genus Mesorhizobium; species Mesorhizobium sp. Cs1321R2N1. Next base: position 70,731 of record NZ_JAPYKP010000013.1, read on the forward strand.
GCGCCTTTGCGGCGTTTGGCGGATTTCGGGCGCAGC
>NZ_JAPYKP010000014.1:0-65786 GCF_037179725.1 Mesorhizobium sp. Cs1321R2N1
TCTCGACGCAGCGGCGTCAGACGGGCATTCTTGTGGATGTTCATTCGGACCCTCCGATCTGTACTGAAGCCTGGTAACTCCAGTCTCCTCGGTCCGGTCCGAATGGACAACCTCCCGAAAGCTCACACCTAATGCATGTCGCCCGGAAGTGTCCTCGGTTCCGGGATAACGACATGCATAAAATCAGAAGCTTACAGCAGGTCGGGCGAATCCCATTCGCCGCGACATGCTGTAGAGCCGGATCAAGGGCGCTCATAATTGCGCCGCGCCGCCTTTGGCTGCGCGGCGCCAAAAAAGCGTCAGTCCTGCTTGCCCAGGAATGACGGCCCTTCGCCGATGATCTTCTTGTCTTCCTTACCGACGATATCGAGATCGCGTCCCTCATAGGGCAGCGACAGGAGGATGCGACGCATCACTGCCAGCCGCGCGCGGCGCTTGTCGTTGGCCCGCACGATGATCCATGGCGCGAACTCCTTGTGGGTGCGCTCGAACATGCTGTCGCGCGCCTTGGTGTAGTCGTCCCACTTGGTGATGCCGGCAATGTCGATCGGCGAGAACTTCCAGCTCTTGAGGGGGCTGTAGCGGCGATCGTGAAAGCGCTCGAGCTGCGTCTCCTGGCCGATGTTCAGCCAGAATTTGAAGAAATGGATGCCGTCATTGACGATCATTCGTTCGAAATGCGGCGTCTCGTCGAGAAACTTCTCGTGCTGTTCTGGGGTGCAAAAACCCATCACCGGCTCGACGCCGGCGCGGTTGTACCATGAGCGGTCGAAGGTGACGAATTCGCCCGACGTCGGGAAATGGTCGGCATAGCGCTGATAATACCATTGCCCCAGCTCCGTCGGGGTTGGCTTGGTCAGCGCGACGTTGCGCGCCGTGCGCGGGTTGAGGTACTGGCGCAGCACGAAGATCGTGCCGCCCTTGCCGGCGGCGTCACGCCCCTCGAACAGCGCCATCGCCCGCTTGCCGGTCGCCTGCAGCCATGCTTGCGCTTTGACCAGCTCGATCTGCAATTGCTCGAGTGTCTCGTCGTACTCCTCGGCTTTCATCTTCTTGTCGTAGGGATACCCGCCCGCGGTCAGCTTGTTCTCCTCGACCCAATCCGGAAGCTCGGGATTCTCGATATCGAACTCCCGTTCCTTGCCGCCGATCCGGATTTTCAGCGGACCTGAAGTTGGCGTGGCGGAATTTTCCTTGGCCTTATTCATGCAGACGAACCCTTTTAAGTGTCTGGACTCATGCTATTGGGAGCCACTACAGCGCCGCGCGTCCATTTGGGCGCGCAAAGGACGCTGTAGCACTTTTGATTTGCGGTCCAGCGGAAGTTTTCGCCGCCGTGTGACCGGTGGAGGCTGGGCGCGCGAATGACTGACCTGGGCGCGGAGCAGAAAGGCATGGGGCAAGCGATCGCCGCCCGGCTGTGGACCAGCCGCTGGCTGCTCGCGGCCGGTGTCGTGGCGGTCCTGATCGCCTATGGCTTCGCGGGTATTTCCGCCTACGTGCTGGTACCGGCGCTGCTCCTGCTGCTGGCGGCGGCACTATTGCCGGTTACAGCTGCGCGCCATTCCGCCGAGAGCGCCGGGGCAATCGAAGCGATGGGCTTGCAGCGCCTGTCCGGCGAATATCTCGCGGCCGCCGTCGCCGATCCGCTCATCATCTTCGACCAGGCCGCCACCATCGTCCACGCCAACGCCGCCGCTTTTGCCGCCTTTGGCGGCATCGCGCCCGGCATATCGCTGCCGCTGAAATTCCGGGCGCCGGAAATGCAGGCGCTGCTGGACAGTGTTCTGTCGGGCACCGTCGCCTCGGATGTAGTCGACTATACCGAGAGACTTCCCGTCGAACGGGCCTATCGGGTCAGCGCGTCCTCGGTCGGGCATGGCACCGACCTCTACGTGCTGGTCTTCAAGGACCAGAGCGAGGCACGGCGCATAGACCGCATGCGCGCCGACTTCATCGCCAATGCCAGTCACGAGTTGCGCACCCCGCTGGCCTCGATCGCTGGCTTCATCGAAACGCTGCGCGGACCGGCCCGCAACGATCCGGCGGCGCGCGAGCAGTTCCTCCAGATCATGCAGAACCAGACCGGCCGCATGGCGCGACTGATCGATGATCTCCTGTCGCTGTCGCGGCTGGAGATGAAGCCCTATCTGAAGCCGGGAACCGAAGTCGATCTGCGCCAGACCGTCGACAGCGTCATCGATTCGCTCGGACCGCTCGCCCGAGAAAACAATGTCGCCATCGAACGCGATTTCGCCGAGGGGCCGCTCGATGTGCCGGGTGATCGCGACGAGTTGTTCCAGGTCTTCGAGAACCTTTTGGAAAATGCCTGCAAATACGGCCGGTCGGGCGGCCGCGTCGTGGTGTCGATCGCGCGCGGCGATGACGGTTCCGAACCAGGCATCGACGTGACGATCAGGGATTTTGGCCCCGGCATTCCCGAGGAGCATATCCCGCGCATCACCGAGCGCTTCTATCGCATCGATGTCGAGACCAGCCGGACCCAGAAAGGCACGGGACTTGGCTTGTCGATCGTCAAGCACATCCTGACGCGTCACAATGCCAGGCTGACGATCAAGTCCGAGGTCGGCAAGGGCGCCGCCTTCTCGGTCCATTTGCCGGCGCACTGATACTGCCCTAGTTTCCCACTGGACCGTTTCTTTTTTCTGTCATCCGGTTAGCGTATCAGCGGGGATTCGAGGAAACGACTCAAGATCAAGACACCCCGTGGGAAGGCATTTCGTCCATGCAGTCCGTTCACACAATGAGCGCCTTTGACGAGGAACTGAAATATCTCGCCAAGCGCATCGCCGCGATGGGCGGCCATGCCGAGCGCATGGTCGAGCAGGCGGTCGCCGCCTTGGTCAATGCCGATCCGGGATTGGCCCAGAAGGTCATTCGCGACGACATCGTGCTGGATGAGGGGCAGCGTGAGATCGACGACAAGGCGATCATCATCATCGCCAAGCGCCAGCCGATGGCGACGGACCTGCGCGAGATCGTCGGCGCCATCCGCATTTCGGCCGACCTCGAGCGGGTCGGCGATCTCGGAAAGAACGTTGCCAAACGGGTGGTCGCCGTCACCGACGGCCGTCAGCCGACCAGCCTTTTCCGCGGCCTGGAGGCGTTGGCCAACCTGGCGCTGACCCAGCTGAAGGAAGTCCTCGACGTCTATGCGTCGCGTTCGGTCGACAAGATCGGCTTCGTGCGCGACCGTGACGACCAGATCGATGCCATGTACACGTCGCTGTTTCGCGAATTGCTGACCTACATGATGGAAGATCCGCGCAACATCACGCCCTGTACGCATCTGCTGTTCTGCGCCAAGAACATCGAGCGTATCGGCGATCACGCCACCAACATCGCCGAGACCATCTACTACATCGTCACCGGCGACCAGATGCCGGCCGAGCGGCCGAAGAGCGACAAGACGGACAAGATCGGCCTCCCCGCGGCGCTGCCGGTGAAGTGAACGCACGTCCTCTCGAACGCTTGATCATATTGCGCTAAACTATCCCGAGATAAGCTTGCCGGTTCCCTAGGAAAGGCAACGCTTTCGGGAGGCCGCGATGGAATATGTCCGGGAATTCAAGCCCTCGCCGCCGACATCGGGCATCATCGCCTGCGGTGTCTACACCGCTGGGCACCGTATCGCCGATATTCCCATCGAGGAAGCCGGCGATTGGGCCAAGAAATCGGGACATGGATCGGGCTGCTTGAACCCGACCGCGAACTTCTGTTGCGCGTCAAGGCGCAGTTTCATCTGCATGAGCTGGCGATCGAGGATGCCGAGCACCCGCACCAGCGGCCAAAGATCGAGCAATATGGCGATGCGCTGTTCATCGTCGCTCGCACGGCGCAATTGATCGAAGGGCGCGTCACCTTCGGCGAGACGCATCTGTTTGTCGGCTCAGGCTACATCGTCAGCGTCAGGCACGGCCCTTCCACATCCTATGCCGCCGTGCGCCAGCACTGGGAAAGCTGCCCGCATTCACTGGCCAAGGGCGAGGATTTCGTCCTCTACGCCATTCTGGACTTCATCGTCGACAACTACATGCCCGTGCTCGAGCAGATCGAGGATGAGGTCGAGGCGATCGAGGACAAGGTCCTGCTGAAGCCGATGACCGGCCCCGATATTGAACGCCTCTACATGCTGCGCCGTGACCTCCTGCGCCTGCGCAACGCGGCGTTGCCCCTGGTGGAAGTCTGTCGCCGGCTGACCAGCGCCGAGCTGCCACAGATCCATTCGGCCATGCACCCGCTGTTCCGCGACGTGACGGATCATATCCGTACCGTCCAGGAGAAGATCGACAGCCTGCGCGAGGTGCTGGCCTTCGCCTTCGAGGCCAGTCTTCTGGTCGGTCAAAGCCAGGAAACGGCGATCTCCAAGAAACTCGCCTCCTGGGCGGCCATCCTGGCGGTGCCAACCGCCTTCGCGGGCATCTACGGCATGAACTTTACCGACATGCCGGAGCTGAAGATGGAATATGGCTACCCGATGGTGCTGGCCATGATCGCGCTGATCTGCTGTTTTTTGTACTGGCGGTTTCGCAAAAATGGATGGTTGTGAAGTGGTCAGTAGTCAGTAGCGATTGGTCGGGATCGCTCACTACTCACTACTCACTACTCACTACTCACTCCGCTCAGCGGTTCCGCCGCCGCTCCGCCGCTGGCTGGAACGCCACGCGGGCATGGTATTTGCAGTAGGGACCGGTTTCGGCGGCTTCGTTGCCGCAGAAATTGAAGTCCTCCGAAAGCGGATCGCCGTTCGGCCATTTGCAGGTGCGCTCGGTCAGTTCGACAAGCTGCAGATGCCGTGAGATCGGGACCACGACGTTCTCGACCGGGCGGATGTAGTGCCTTGCCACGGGTTCGGCGTCGAATTGCGTCTGAAGGGCCGTTGCGCCGATCGAAGTCGTGACATGGCGTGCCGTGCTCGCGGCGCGCGCCACCGACTTCTGGACGGAGGAGCCTTGCGATGCCTTTTTCTGGCGTGCCGGCGTGGCCGTTGCGCGGCCACGGCCCGACAGCTTCAGCCGGTGCACCTTGCCGATGACCGCGTTGCGGCTGACCCCTCCAAGCTGCGCAGCAATCTGGCTTGCGCTCAGACCCTCCGACCACAGTTTTCTCAAGAGTTCTACCCGCTCGTCAGTCCAGTTCATGACCGCGCTCCTTATAAGCGTGCGGCAATCAGAATCCATTCCCGACCCAGCACACCTGCTGGGGCAGACACCACATATATCTGGTGATTAGGTCCGCCGCACGAAATCTAGTTATTTCTCGACTACAACTACTCTATGCGCTGACTCGGTGACAAGAGTCCCAAGTGCAACACGAATCGGTTTTTTCGGTTTTCCCCAACTTGCCCGGTCGCTCATGAGCCGGCGTTGCGTCAGGGGGCTTGCCGCGCGCCACTACGCGACGTTTTCGTTGACTTCATGGCCGAAAAACACGATAAGCCGCAGAAGGCCGCCGCTTTGGCGGCTTTTTTGATTTTCCGGTACCGGAGACGCATATAATGAGCGGTTCGGCGCTTTACGAGACCTTTGCTCGCGCACCCCTGGCCTTCGACCATGGGGAAGGCACCTGGCTGGTTACCGACAAGGGCGAGCGATATCTCGATTTCGCCGGCGGTATCGCGGTCAATTCGCTTGGCCACGGCCATCCGCATCTGGTCGCGGCCCTCACCGAACAGGCGGCGAAACTCTGGCACGTCTCCAATCTCTATGAGATTCCGGGGCAGAGCAGGCTTGGCGAGCGGCTGGCTGATGCCACCTTCGCCGACAAGGTGTTCTTCACCAATTCCGGCGCCGAGGCGCTGGAATGCGCGATCAAGACGGCGCGGCGCTACCACTTCGTCAAGGGCCATCCCGAGCGCTTCCGCATCATCACCTTCGAAGGCGCCTTCCATGGCCGCACGCTGGCGACCATCGCGGCCGGCGGCCAGTACAAATACCTCGAAGGCTTCGGACCCAAGGTCGAAGGCTTCGACCAGGTCGGTTTCGACGACATCGACGCCGCTGAAAAGGCGATCACGCCGGAGACCGCCGCGATCCTGATCGAGCCGGTGCAAGGCGAGGGCGGTATCCGTCCGGTGCCGACACAGTCGCTGAAGCGGCTGCGGCAGCTCTGCGAACAGCACGGCCTGTTGTTGATCTATGACGAGGTCCAGTGCGGCATCGGCCGTACCGGCAAGCTGTTCGCGCATGAGTGGTCGGGTGTGACGCCCGACATCATGGCAATCGCCAAGGGCATTGGCGGCGGTTTCCCGATGGGCGCCTGCCTTGCCACCGACGAGGCCGCCGTCGGCATGACCGCCGGCGTGCACGGCACCACGTTCGGCGGCAATCCGCTGGCGATGGCGGTCGGCAACGCCGTGCTCGACGTGGTGCTGGAAGATGGTTTTCTCGAGGATGTCCAGCGCAAGGCGCTGCTGATGAAGCAGGGGCTCGCGTCAATAGCTGACGAATTCCCCGAAATTGTCGAGGATATCAGGGGCACCGGGCTGATGCTCGGCCTCAAATGCGCGATGCCCAACGGCAAGGTGAACATGGCGCTGCGCGACCAGCATTTGCTGGCCGTTCCGGCCGGCGACAACGTCATTCGCCTGCTGCCACCGCTCACCGTCACCGATGCCGAGATTCACGAAGCGCTCAACCGCATCCGTGCTGGCGCCAAGGGCCTGTCGGAGGCCATGGCCTCCGCCGCCGCGAAGTAATCCGGAACCATTCCTGATGTCAGTCCGCCATTTCACTGATCTTTCCACCGTTTCCGAAGGCGATTTGCGCTTCATGCTGGATGACGCGGTGACGCGAAAGGCGCGTCTCAAGGCCGGTGAGCGGACCAAGCCGCTCGAAGGCAAGGTGCTGGCGATGATCTTCGACAAACCATCGACGCGCACGCGCGTTTCTTTCGACGTCGGCATGCGCCAGCTTGGCGGCGAGACCATCATGTTGACCGGCACCGAGATGCAGCTAGGCCGCTCCGAGACCATCGCCGATACCGCCAAGGTGCTGTCGCGCTACGTCGATGCGATCATGATCCGCACCACCTCGCATGAGCGGCTGCTGGAGCTGACCGAGAACGCGACCGTTCCGGTGATCAACGGCCTGACCGACGACACCCATCCCTGCCAGCTGATGGCCGACATCATGACTTTCGAGGAGCATCGCGGGCCGGTGGCTGGCAAGACGATCGCCTGGACCGGCGACGGCAACAATGTGCTGCACTCGCTGCTCGAGGCCTCGGCACGGTTCCGCTTCAATCTCAACGTCGCCGTGCCCGAAGGCAGCGAACCGGCGCAGAAGCATATCGACTGGTCCAAGGCGCATGGCGGCAAGCTGCATTTCACCCGCTCGCCCGAGGAAGCCGTCGACCAGGCCGACTGCATCGTCACCGACTGCTGGGTGTCGATGGGCCAGGAACACCGTGCTCGCGGCCACAATGTCTTCTCGCCCTATCAGGTCAACGCAGCGCTGATGGCCAGGGCAAAGCCCGATGCCCTGTTCATGCATTGCCTGCCGGCTCATCGCGGCGAGGAGGTGACCGACGAGGTCATCGACGGGCCGCATTCGGTGGTGTTCGACGAGGCCGAGAACCGGCTCCACGCCCAGAAGGCAGTGCTCGCCTGGTGCCTCGGTGCTTGAAGTCTCTTGGGTGCCTGAAATCTCTTGGGCGCCTGAAATGCCTGGGCGCCTGAAGTGCCTGGGCGCCTGAAGTGCCTGGGCGCCTGAAATGTCTGGGCGCTTGATCTGCGGGGGCGCGATGCTTATCTGCGCCGCATCACGCAAATCAAGCGCGTTTGGACGCATGTGCCCACCAGGGCCGCATGGCCGCGCCCTGGAGCTTTGTCATGTTGGAAAGCCATCAAGTGACTGAACATCACCCCAAACTCGGCGAGTTCGGCTACGCCGGTGACGATCACGTCGTTCCCTTTGAAGTCGGTCCGCTCGACGTGCGTGGCCGCACGGTCCAGCTCGGGCCGATGCTCGACGCCATCCTTGGCCGCCATGACTATCCCGAGCCGGTCGCCCGCCTGCTGGCGGAAGCCTGTGTGCTGACGGTGCTGCTCGGCACCTCGCTCAAGTTCGAAGGCAAGTTCATCCTGCAGACCCGTACCGATGGGCCTGTCGACATGCTGGTCGCGGACTTTTCCACGCCCTCGGCGCTGCGCGCCTATGCGCGTTTCGACGCCGACCGGCTGGAGGCACTGATCGCGGCCGGCGAGACCTCGCAGCAAACGCTGCTTGGCAGCGGCGTGCTGGCACTGACCATCGACCAGGGCGCCCATACGCAGCGCTATCAGGGCATCGTCCAGCTCGACGGCGAGACGCTGGAAGAGGCGGCGCGCACCTATTTCCGCCAGTCGGAACAGATCCCGACCGACCTCAGGCTCTCGGTCGCCAAGCTGCTGACGCCCGGTGTCGGCGGTGCGCGCGAGCAGTGGCGTGCCGGCGGTATCCTGGCGCAGTTCCTGCCGCAATCGCCCGAGCGCATGCGCATTCCGGACCTGCCGGGTGGGGATGGCGATCCGCGCGAGGAGATCCATGATCCCACAGACAATTCCTGGCAGGAGTTGCTGGCCTTGCTCGGCACCATCGAACCGACCGAATTGATCGACCCGACCATCGGCGCCGAGCGGCTGCTCTACCGCTTGTTCCACGAGCATGGCGTGCGCGTCTTCGGCGGCGTTCCCGTCGCCGACCAGTGCTCATGCTCCAGGGACAAGATCCGCGGCATCCTCGAGGGCTTCTCCGCGCAGGAGATCAAGGACAGCACCGAGGATGGCGGCATCCACGTAGCCTGCGAGTTCTGCTCGACGCAGTACGACTTCGATCCGGCGGAATTTGCGGCTCAGTGAGCTATCTTTCCTTCTCCCCGTTCACGGGGAGAAGGTGCCCGACGGGCGGATGAGGGGCAGCGCGACCGCCGGTGCTCAGTTCACCGTGCGCCTTGTCCCCGGCAGATCGAGCGAGAAGGCGGGGATTGCGATGTCGAACGTCTCGCCGCGCTTGTTGCGCATCGTGTAACGTCCGACCATGATCCCGGACGGTGTCGAGAGCGGGCAGCCGGACGTATATTGATAGCTGTCGCCGGGATTGAGCTCCGGCTGGTCGCCGACAACGCCTGGCCCGCGCACTTCCTCGACCCGGCCGGCACCATCGGTGATGTGCCAGTAGCGCGACAACAACTGCACGAACTCGTCCGACTGGTTGTCGATCGTTATCTGATAGCCCCAGACATAACGGTTCTCCGAGGGATCCGAACGGTCCTCGAGATAGAACGGCCTGACCTGCACTTCGATGTTGCGCGTCACGGCGCGGTACATGAGCGGCTCCAAACAATCCGACGATTTTCGACGCTCCCGGTGAGCAGGTCAACGTGCGCGTCTTGTCGCGCCCGGCCTTGAACCGCAGGTGCCGGCAAAGAATGTCATTTAAGTGACACACGACAATGGTGGTGTGCACGAACCGGGCGACTCGGCGCTCTGTCGAACTGTTGAAAACGGCCATGATGCGGGCCGCCTTTCCGGAGTGACCAGATCTCGATGGAACTCACCTTCATAGCCGCCTCGCTTTCGACCGCTCTCATCCTTTCAAACGCCGCCAGCATTTCGCTCGCCGCCTCACGGCTGAAACGGCGCGGCTCGATCGCCCCGCCGGCCGGCAAGTCGCAACCGGTCTCGATCGTCGTCCCGTCGCGTGGCGTCGAGGCGTTCACGCATGAGACGCTGGAGCGCGCCTTCGCGCTCGACTGGCCACGTTATGAGCTGATCTTCTGCGTCGCCAATGCCGACGATCCGGTGGTCAAACTGATAAACAGGGCGATTGCCCGGTTTTCCAAGGTGCCGGCCCGGCTGCTGATCGGCGATGACCGTGTCAGCGCCAATCCAAAGCTCAACAATTGCGTCAAGGGCTGGGAAGCGGCGCGCCACAGCTGGGTCATTCTCGCCGATTCCAACGTCTTGATGCCGAGGGACTATGTCGAGCACATGATGGCGGCATGGCGGCCCGATACCGGCCTTGTCTGCTCGACGCCGATCGGCTCGCGACCCGAGGGTTTCTGGGCCGATGTCGAATGCGCCTTCCTCAACACATTGCAGGCCCGCTGGCAGTATGCCGGCGAGGCGCTTGGCCTCGGCTTTGCCCAGGGCAAGAGCATGCTGTGGAACAAGCCGATGCTGGACGCCAATGGCGGCATTCGTGCGCTGGCCGCCGAGATAGCCGAGGACGCCGCCGCCACCAAGCTGGTCAACGGCCTCGGCCTGCGCGTCAATCTCGTCGCGGCGCCCTTCGAGCAGCCGCTCGGCCAGCGTACCGTTGGCGAGATCTGGTCGCGCCAGGCCCGCTGGGCGCGCCTGCGCCGCGTCACCTTTCCGCTGTTCTTCGCGCCGGAAATCCTGACCGGCGCGGCGGTGCCTCTCGCGCTGGCGCTGGTTGCGGCGGCGAGCGCGGGCGTCAGCCTCTGGGCAACCGCGATTGCCGTGTTGGCGGCCTTCTACCTTCCGGAATGCGCGCTGGCCTTGTCCAAGGGCTGGCATCTGTCGCCGCGCATGGTCGCGGCGATGATCGCGCGCGACGTGATGCTCCCGTCCATCTGGGCGCGCGGCTGGCTCGGCGGCGCCGTCGACTGGCGTGGCAATGCCATGACCATCCGCACCAAGGCGGCCGAATTGGAGGAGACGCCGTCGCGCGCCTGATCGCCGCGGACGACGCTCCTAAGCAGCTTATCTGGCTGCCTGCAACGCCTGCGCGATGTCTTCCAGCAGGTCGTCGGCGTCCTCCAGGCCGACAGACAGCCTTAGCGTGCCAGGCCCGATGCCGAGTTCGGCGCGGGCCTCGTCGCTCAAATTCTTGTGCGTCGTCGTCGCCGGATGGGTGATCAGGCTCTTGGCATCGCCGAGATTGTTCGAGATCAGCACGATGTCGAGGGCGTTCTGCAGGGCGAAGGCCGCCGGCTTGCCACCCTTGACGTCGAGGCAGATCAGAGTCGAACCGCCCGACATCTGCTTCTTGACGATATCAGCCTGCGGGTGGTCGGCGCGGCCGGGATAGATGACGCGGGCGATCTGCGGCTGCTCGGCCAGGAAGTCGGCGATCCTGCCGGCGCTTTCCGTCTGCTGGCGCACGCGCAGCGGCAGCGTCTCGAGGCCCTTCAGCAGGGTCCAGGCATTGAACGGCGACAGGCTGGGGCCGGTGTGGCGGAAATAGTCGTGCAGGTTTTCGTCGATCCACTTCTTGTCCGACAGGATGACACCGCCCAGACAGCGGCCCTGGCCGTCGATGTGCTTGGTGGCCGAGTAGACGACGATGTGCGCGCCAAGCTGCAACGGCTTCTGCTGCAGCGGCGTAGCGAAGACGTTGTCGACGACAAGCCGCGCGCCGATCGAGTTGGCAAGCGAGGCAACGGCCGCGATGTCGACGACTTCCAGCGTCGGATTGGTCGGGCTTTCCAGGAAGAACAGCTTGGTGTTCGGCCTGACCGCCTTTTCCCAATTGGCAATGTCGGTGCCGTCGACCAAAGTCGCCTCGATGCCATAGCGCGGCGCCAGCGTCTCGACCACCCAGCGGCAGGAGCCGAACAGCGCGCGCGCCGCCACGATATGGTCGCCGGCCTTGACGCTGCACAGCAGCGCCGCCGTCACCGCCGCCATGCCCGACGCCGTGGCGCGTGCGTCCTCGGCGCCTTCCAGCGCGCACATGCGCTTTTCGAACATGTCGACGGTCGGGTTGGCGTAACGCGAATAGATGAAGCCAGGCTCTTCGCCCTTGAAGCGGGCTTCCGCCGCCTGGGCGGTCTTGTAGACATAGCCCTGGGTCAGATACATCGCCTCGGAGGTTTCGCCGAAGCCGGAACGCAGGGTTCCGCCATGCACGAGTGCCGTCTGAGGTTTCCAGTTGCGCTTCTTGGTGCTCATCGCTTTGTTCCAGACACAAAAAAACCGGCCGCGAAAGTCGCAACCGGTCCATACGGCCTTGCGGCCCGACGGTCCTTTAGCGACTTGTTTAACGTGGCTGCAAGCCGACCGGCCAAATCACCACGGGATAACGACCCTTTAGACCCGCGCCGCGCTTGCGTCAATTGCCGGCTTCATTAAGAGGTTTGTACCAAGGCAGGTTCCGCAAAGTGCCCAGCGGTTTTGCGGCAAGAACCTGCAACAAAGGAGACCAGTCTTGGGGCGGAGCCAGACTTTGCGGCAGACAGGCATTCTTCCCGATCAGGACATTTCGGCGCTGCTCCAGTCCGGCGCGCTGAAGTCGCCGCGTGCGCTCGATGCCGATCAGATCCAGCCGGCTAGTCTTGATCTCAGATTGGGCGAGAAGGCCTGGCGGGTGCGGGCCTCGTTCTTGCCCGGTCCCAACCACAAGGTCTCGGAAAAGCTCGATCGGCTGCAGCTGCACGAGATTAATCTGACCGAAGGCGCGGTTCTCGAAACCGGCTGCGTCTACATTGTGCCGCTGCTCGAAAGCCTGGCCCTGCCGGCCGACATTTCGGCCTCGGCCAACCCAAAGAGCTCGACCGGTCGCCTCGACATCTTCACCCGCGTCATGACCGACCGTGGCCACGAGTTCGACAAGATCGCCGCCGGCTACAACGGTCCGCTCTATCTCGAAGTCAGCCCGCGCACCTTCCCGATCGTTGCGCGCACCGGTTCGCGCCTGTCTCAAATCCGCTTTCGCACCGGCAACGCGCTGCTTTCGGAAGCCGAACTGCATGAATTGCACCGCGCCGAGATGCTCGTCGCCACCGAGCCGCCGAACATTTCGGGCGGCGGCATCGCGCTGTCGATTGATCTCAATGGCGACAAGGATGGGCTGGTCGGCTATCGCGGCAAGCACCACACTGGCCTCATCGATGTCGACAAGCGTGCCGCCCAGGATGTCCTCGACTTCTGGGAGCCGATCCACAAGAGCGGCGCCGGCGAACTGGTGCTCGATCCCGACGAGTTCTACATCCTCGTCAGCCAGGAGGCGGTGCATGTGCCGCCGCTCTACGCCGCCGAGATGACGCCCTTCGATCCGCTCGTCGGCGAATTCCGTGTTCACTATGCCGGGTTTTTCGATCCGGGGTTCGGCCATTCGGCGGCCGGCGGCACCGGCAGCCGCGCGGTGCTCGAAGTGCGTAGCCACGAAGTGCCGTTCATCCTCGATCATGGCCAGATTGTCGGCCGGCTGGTCTACGAACACATGCTAAAGCGCCCGCAGGCGCTTTACGGGACCGACCTGGGCTCGAACTACCAGGCACAAGGCCTGAAGCTGTCCAAACATTTCCGCCCGCGCTGATCCTGGCGCCATGAGGCCATGCAGAACGACCTCTCCAGGTTCGAGGACTTCAGCATCCGTTTGACGTTTGACTAGCCGTGAAACATGCGCTTTTTCGCAATGCCGAGACACGCATTGAAGCTGCCGACGAACAGCAGTTCGCGCCGTGCGAGTTGCGTTTTACCCCAGATGCGTGTCTGCCTTGCAGCGTCAAGCGAAGCCTTTGATCCTCGCAAGGGGAACAGGACTTTGTCCAGGCAGCCGAGGACATGGGCCCGGGCTGAGTCTATCCCGCATGGTTTGGCCGCCTCGTTCAGTTTCGCACCGCCAAGCGTGGACATTCGCCGGTCGGCGTTTTGCATCAGAAATTCGACCTGAGGGCTTGAGTAGCCGGACGTTAGAAGCCGGTTCTTCATCAGTCCGAGCGCTTCGCCATAGGATTTGGGACTGCACTGCGCGGCTCCATAAGCCACGGATGACGCGTGCACGAGCAAGAGCGCGAAGCCAAGGGTTCGTACGGCGCCTGGCAAATAACTTGGGACCATATGTCAAAGCCTGTCATAGGACCATCGATGACGTCCTGGCGTCTGGCGCTTCACAACGCCTTCACCGCCACCTTCACCGGCTTTTCGATTTCCAGCGGGTTGCGCAGCGGCAGGCCGAAATCCCCGGCCTCGATCTCGAACACGTCGCCGGCTTCGGTCGTGACGCCGTCGGCGAAGGAAAGCGTGGCCGTTCCGAACATATGCACATGCACATCGCCCGGCTGGCGGAACGCCGAATATTTGAAATGGTGGTGCTCGAGATTGGCGATGGTGTGCGACATGTTCGCTTCGCCCGACAGGAACGGCTTCTCCCACATTGTCCTGCCGTCGCGCACGATGCGCGACGTGCCGCGGATATCCGAAGGCAGGTCGCCGATCAGAATTTCGGGCCCGAACGAGGCATTGCGCAGCTTGGAGTGAGCGAGGAACAGATAGTTTACGCGCTCGGTCACATGGTCCGAGAATTCGTTCGACAGCGTGAAGCCGACACGGAATGGCGCGCCGTCATCGCCGATGACATAGATCCCGGCGATCTCCGGTTCTTCGCCGGCATCCTTGGCAAAGGCCGGTGACATGAGCGCGGCACCAGGCGCGACCGCCATGGTACCGTTGCCCTTGTAGAACCATTCCGGCTGCACGCCGATCTGGCCTTTCGCGGGCTTGCCGCCTTCCAGTCCCATGCGGAACATCTTCATGGAATCGGTGAGTTGCTCCTCGCCGTCGGTGCTGAGCTTCTTGTGCATGGAATCGCGCGTCGCGGCCGAACCGAGATGCGTCAACCCCGTGCCGGTCAGATGCAGATGCGCCGGGTCGGGGTGATTGATCGGCGACAGGAGGCGCCCTCTCTTGTAGGCGGCGTCGAGATCGACCGTCTCCCCCAGTCCCTTGCGTTCGATCAGGGCCGTCAGGCCGACGCCGGTGCGGGCCGCCTCCATCGCCAGCGAATAGACGCTGCGCGCGCCGTTGATAATCCGGGTCTTCCCGCCGCTGCGGGCAACGACACGGATTGTCTCGGCGTCGTCGAGAATCTGCGAGATCAGCATGATCAGTCCTCTCTCATTTATCTGTATCCGGCTGCTAATGGGCAAACCCTGACCGGCGCGGCGCGGGAACGCGCCACGGTTGAAATGTTTTCGTCCGGATTGCGTTCGCGAGCCTGGTCCTTCCCCGGACTTCTTGGTGCCGACGGGCCGCCGGCAGCTTCGCGATCTAGAACCCGTATGCCTCCTAGTCCTCGCCCCAGCCCTTAAGCCTTGTTCTTGTTGTAGACGTCGAAGATGACGGCCCCGAGCAGGACCAGTCCCTTGACCACCTGCTGCCAGTCGACATTGACGCCCATGATCGACATGCCGTTGTTCATCACGCCCATGATGAAGCCGCCGACCACAGCGCCGATGACCTGGCCGACGCCGCCCATCGCCGAGGCGCCGCCGATGAAGACGGCCGCGATGACGTCGAGCTCGCTGCCGAGGCCCGCTGCCGGCACGGCCTGGCCGAGACGCGCGGCGATGATCAGGCCGCCGAGCGCCGACAGCACGCCCATATTGACGAACACCAGGAGCGTCAGCCGTTCGGTGTTGATGCCCGACAGTTGCGCCGCCTTGGCGTTGCCACCCATGGCGTAGATGCGGCGGCCGATGGTCATGCGCTTGGTGACGAAGACGAACAATGAGATCAGCACGCCCATCACCAGCAGCACGATCGGCAGGCCCCGATAGGTCGCGAACTGGAAGACCAGGAACAGCGCCAGCGCGCTGCCTACCAGGATCTTGATGACGAACAGCGTGAAAGGCTCGGCCTCATAACCGTGGCGCTCGCGCTTGCGCCGCGCCCTGAAGCCGAAATAGGCGTAGGCTAGCACCGCGATCACGCCCAGCACGATCGTCGTCATGTGCAGCGTGAGCCCGCTACCCAAAATGGTCTTGCCGGCGGCATTCACCGTCGGTGGGATCAGCGTCAGCGGGCCGATCACGTCCGGGATGAAGCCGGAACTCAATGCCTTGAAACTGTCGGGAAGCGGACCGACCGAGGAGCCGCCGCCAAGCAGCGCCTGGCAAATGCCGCGGAAGATCAGCATGCCGGCGAGCGTCACGATGAAACTTGGTATGCGGTGATAGGCGATCCAGTAGCCTTGCGCCCCACCGATCAACCCACCGACGATCAGGCAGACGATCGAGACCACGAGCGGGTTGCTGAACATGCCAAGCGGCCAGATCACCATCATCATGGCGGCAAGTGCGCCGATGAAGCCGGCGACCGATCCCACGCTGAGATCGATATAGCCGGCGACGATGACCAGCAGCATGCCGAGCGCCATCACGATGATGAACGAGTTCTGCTGCACCAGGTTGCTGAGGTTGACCGGTTTGAACAGCGTTCCCGACGTTGTGTACTGGAAGAACAGCATGATGACGATCAGCGCGATGATCAGGCCGTATTCGCGCAGGTTCGTCGTCAGCGCCGAGACGGCGATGCGAGGACCCTGCTTGACGTCCTCGGCGGTGCCGCTTTGCGGCGCGGGAGCGCTGTCTGTGCTCATGATGCTTTTCCTTCTCCGCGAACAATAGCGCGCATGATTTTTTCCTGGCTGGCGTCGCTTGCCGCCATCTCGCCGACGATGCGCCCTTCGTTCATGACATATATTCTGTCCGAGATGCCGAGCAGTTCCGGCATTTCCGATGAGATGACGATGATCGCCTTGCCCTCGGCGGCGAGGCGAGCGATGATTGTATAGATTTCGTACTTGGCACCGACGTCAATGCCGCGCGTCGGCTCGTCGAGGATCAGAACTTCCGGGTCGGCGAACAGCCATTTCGATAGCACCACCTTCTGCTGGTTGCCGCCCGAGAGATTGCCGGTCAGCTGATAGACGCTGGATGCGCGGATATTGGTCTTTTTGCGATAGTCGTTGGCGACGCTCATTTCGCGCATATCGTCGATGACGCCGCCATTGGAAACGCCGGCGAGATTGGCCAACGTCACATTGTGCTTGATGTGGTCAATGAGGTTCAGCCCATAGGTTTTGCGGTCTTCGGTGACGTAGGCGATGCCGTTCTGCACCGCCTTGCCCACTGTCGAAAGGTCCACAGGCTTGCCGTTGAGCAGCACCTCGCCGCTGATGCGCCGGCCATAGGAGCGACCGAACAGGCTCATGGCGAATTCGGTGCGGCCGGCGCCCATCAACCCGGCGATGCCGACAACTTCGCCCTTGCGCACCTTGAGGTCGATGCTCTTGATCACTTGCCGTTCGGCATGGACCGGGTGGTAGACGGACCAGTCCTTGACCTCGAAAATGACGTCGCCGATATGAGGCTCGCGCGGCGGGTAGCGATCGTCGAGGGACCGGCCGACCATGGAGGTGATGATCCGGTCCTCGCTGATGTCCTTCCTCGGCAATGTCTCGATCGTGCGACCGTCGCGGATGACCGTCACCTTATCGGCGACGCGGTTCACCTCATTGAGCTTATGGGAGATCAGGATTGAGGTCATGCCCTGCCGCTTGAACTCAAGCAAAAGATCGAGCAGCGCCTGGCTGTCCTTCTCGCTGAGCGATGCCGTCGGCTCATCGAGGATCAGGAGCTTCACTTCCTTGCTGAGTGCCTTGGCGATCTCGACCAGCTGCTGCTTGCCGACGCCGATATGGGTGATCAGCGTCTTGGGGTCTTCCTTGAGCCCGACTTTCTTCAAAAGCCCGGACGTGCGTGCCTCGTTAGCGTCCCAGTCGATGACGCCGTAGCTAGCGTGCTCGTTGCCGAGGAAAATGTTCTCGGCGATCGACAGCATCGGCACCAGCGCAAGTTCCTGGTGGATGATGACAATGCCCTTGTGTTCGCTGTCATGGATGCCTTTGAAATGGCATTCCTGGCCCTGAAAAATGATCTGGCCATCATAGGTCCCGGAGGGATAGACGCCCGACAGCACCTTCATCAGGGTCGACTTGCCGGCGCCATTTTCGCCGACCACGGCGTGGATCTCGCCTTCCTCTACGCTGAGGTTGACGTTCGAGAGCGCCTTCACGCCGGGGAACGTCTTGGTGATGTCGCGCATCTCCAAAATCGTCGAGGTCATCAGGGCAAGCTCCTAGGAGGCCGGTAGAACCCATACCGGGGTCGCTTTTAACGAAAAGGGGCCCTGCGTTGCGCAGGACCCCTGACTTTATAGCCGAAATTACTTCAGGTCTTCGGCCTTGATGTAGCCGGAGTCGACGACCAGCGCCTGGTAGTTCGACTTGTCGACTTCATGCGGCGTCAGCAGGATCGAGGGAACGACCTTGACGTCGTTGTTGTAGGTCTTTTCATCGAGGCCTTCCGGCTTGCCGCCCGAGAGCACCTTGTCGACCAGCTGCACCGTGGCCTTGGCCAGTTCGCGGGTGTCCTTGAACACGGTCGAGTACTGCTCGCCCGAGATGATCAGCTTGACCGAGGCGGTCTCGGCGTCCTGGCCGGTCACGATCGGCCAGGGCTGTGCTTCCGTGCCGTACCCGACAGCGCGCAGCGAGGCGGTGATGCCGCGCGACAGGCCGTCATAGGGCGACAGGACGCCATCGACACGGCTGCCGTCCGAGTAGTTGGCCGACAGGAGGTTGTCCATGCGCGCCTGGGCGGTGGCGGCGAGCCAGCGCAGCGTGCCGACCTTGTCCATGCCGGTCTGGCCGGACTTGATCTTGATCGAGCCGTCGTCGATCAGCGGCTGCAGGACGGAGATTGCGCCATTGTAGAAGAAGAAGGCGTTGTTGTCGTCGGGCGAGCCGCCGAACAGTTCGACGTTCCACGGCTTGGTGTTCGGGAAACGCTCCTTGAGGCCCTTGACCAGCGAATTCGCCTGGATCACGCCGACGCCGAAATTGTCGAAAGTGGTGTAATAGTCGACATTGGCGGTCTTCTTGATCAGGCGGTCATAGGCGACGACGACGACGCCCGCGTCGTTGGCCTTCTGCAGCGCATCCGACAGGGTGGTGCCGTCGATCGAGGCGATGATCAGCGCCTTCGGGCCCTTGGTGATTTCATTTTCCAGCTGGCTGAGCTGGTTGGGGATGTCGTCCTGCGCGTACTGCAGGTCGACAGTGTAGCCGAGAGCCTCGAGCTGGGATTTGACGGCGTCGCCGTCATTGATCCAGCGCTGCGAGGTCTTGGTCGGCATCAGCACGCCGACAAGACCCTTGTCGGCCGCGTGCGCCTGATAGCTCATGGCAGCGATGCCAAGGGCCGCGACGGCGGCCAGCGTTTTGATGATCTTCAACTTACTCTCCCTGGTTGATGGACGCGACACCTCGGGGCTTCGCGGGCCGCGCAGCCAGACAGGAGCGCAAACGCGCCGCTGTCGGCCTTATCGATCTCCGGTATCCTCCCAATCGGCTCCGCGATGCAGTTTCAATCGATACGATTTTGGTCGTTACCGCCCTTGCACCCCGGAACGCGCGAAGGGTGGGTCGCTTTGCCATAACTGTCAAATGCGATCTTTGGTGGTTGCTATACCGAAACCGGTATGATCTAGCATGCGAAAAGGAACCGGCGGAAGGGCTGGAAGATCATGGCGGCATTGCGCGATCCCGATGCGATTCCCGTAAGTTACGAGAAACTCCCGGGCAATGGGGAGACACTCCTGCGCAGTGGCTTGAGCTTGCGTCACATGCGCATGATCGCCGCCCTCGACGATCACGGACGGGTGAGCGCCGCGGCCCAGGTCATGAACATCTCCCAGCCGGCCGCCTCGCGCATGATCGCCGAGATGGAGGCGGTGCTCGACGTGAAGCTGTGCGAACGGCTGCCGCGCGGCGTGACCCTCACCCCCTATGGCCAGGCGCTCGCCAGGCGGGCCCGCTCGATCCTGCTCGAGATGCGCGAAGCCGACCGCGAGATTGCCGAGCTCAAGGCCGGCAAGGGCGGTTCGGTGTTCCTCGGCGCCGTGACCGCGCCGGCGATCGAATTGGCCGTGCCGGCGATTCGCGAGATCCGCCGCATCTACCCGCGCATCGAGATCACCATGCAGGTCGAAACCTCCAATGTGCTCGCCCGCGAGCTGATCGCCTCGCGCCACGACTTCATCATCGCCCGCATTCCCGACGACCTCAATCCGCGGCTGTTCGAATCCCGCGTGATCGGCGTCGAGAAAGCCTGCCTGATCGTGCGCCGCGGCCACCCGCTCGCGAGGGGTAATGTAGTGCGGCTGGAAGACACCGCTGCCTATGACTGGGTCTTCCAGTCAGGCGGTTCGCCCTTGCGCCAGGCGATGGAGAGCAATTTCCTGAACCGCAACATCGCGCTGCCGGACCGGATCTTGAACACCAGCTCGCTGCTGCTCACGCTGGTCATGGTCGCGCAATCCGATGCCATAGCGCCGGTCTCGGTGCAGGTGGCGAAGTTCATCCAGAACCCGGACGGACTTGCCGGCGCCATCGACGTCGTCCAGACCGAGTTCGACATCGAGGTCAGGCCCTACAGCCTGATCACGGTCAGGAATCGCGTACTGTCACCGGCGGCCAAGATGCTGCATGATTTCATCCTGCGTGAAGTGGGGTGATGGAACGAGAACCACCTCCGCGCGTTCAAAACCGATCGGCATGCGCGCTGGAGCCTGTTTCGGGCGAGGGAACGAGGTGTCGGTAGTTAACAACTCGGGAGGTTTTATGGAACGTCGGTTGTTTCTTACTGGAATGCTTGGCGTTGCGGGGGCGGTTGCGTTTGCAAGCGTGGCCCGACCCGGCCGCGCGCTTGCCGGTGTTCCCCAGGGCAATGGAATTCTCGATGAGTTGGACAAGCCGGATCCGGCTGTCTTCGAAGGGGATGACGAGGTCGAACTGGAGCAGGTCTCCCACCGCCGTTGGCATCGCTGGAGACATCATGGTCCCGATGGCTATTGGCGTCGGCGCCATGGACGCCGCCGCGGCTGGAGACGGGTTTGCCGCAGCTACTGGCGCCACGGACGCCGCCGCGCCCGCTGCTGGCGCGAGCGCGTCTGGCTCCGCGTCTGGCTGTAATCGCTTCTGGCTGACGTCAAAGGGCGGCCACCACAGCGTGGCCGGCCTTTGCGCGTATCTTCAGGGCTCTTCGAGCCCAAGGCGCGGCGTTGATTACCCAACTGTAACGTGTTTGGGCCTGCATTCTGCCTTAGCCTAAGGTCGAATCGACGGAACCATATAGGCTTTTGTCCGTTGAGGCGCTGTTTAAGCGGAGCTTTGACCATGGCGGGGGACCATCAAGAAGAACGGCATTCTGCAATCGGCATGACGCGGGCCGCGGATCATCGGCACGCATGAAGGGCGTCGCGATACTGACCGAAGCCCGCAGCGGCTCCGAATGGCTTGGCAGCCTCACAAACAGCACGGGATTGTTCGGCAAGTCGGCCGAGTGGCTCGACACGACCAATCTGGGGTGCAAGCCGAAATCCTTCGATGATCTGCTGTCCGCCGTGATCGATCGCGGCGGGACTGCGAACGGCACGTTCGCCGTGAAGCTGTTTCCACGGCACCTTCACTGGTCGCAGGCCAAATACGGAGCGGACTTCCTGGCGGAATGCGGCCGGCGCCATGACATGGGTCTGGTCCTGCTGGAGCGACGGGACCGTCTTCGCCAAGCGATTTCCTATTGCCGGGCAAAGGCATCGGGCCATTGGAAAAGCACGATGGGCGGCGCGGATCTGGTTCCGCAATACGACTTCGCCGGTATTTGCCAGGCCTATTTCCTGATCGAGCAGAGCTATGCCTTCTGGGAGGCTTACCTGCGGTTGGCCGATCTGCATTACGATCACTTTTTCTATGAGGATCTGTTGGACGATCCTCGTCCTTACGTCGCGTCGGTGGCCCGGCAGTTGTCGGTGGAAATGCCGGACGGAGAGTTCGAGACGAATTTGCGCCTGCAGCGGGACGACCTCACCGAAGATTGGGCGGAGCGGTTCCGCAACGACGTCAAATCGGAAGACCTGCTGGCGCATCTGCCCAGGAAGGTGGCGCCGCGGAATATCAACAACCTCGCCCGGTTTCTCCTCAAGAAGCAGATGCGAATCGGCCAAGCTTAGGCTCACCGACAGTGCTGCCAAATGGACGGGTTCCGCCTAGGCCAACGGACTCTTGGCTTCAGGGTGGAGCGGGTAGCGGGAATCGAACCCGCGCGTTCAGCTTGGGAAGCTGACAGGCTACCATTACATCATACCCGCGCTGCAGCCTCGTTATCATGACGGCATGGCTTCGGGCAATCGCAAACCGGTCTCACAATGCGGGCTTCGCCAGCTCACCGGTGACGGTCGGCGTCGGCTCCCTGGCCTTTGCGACTTCGCCGCCGGCGGCGAAGCTCGGCCAGTATTTCGAGATGGCCAGCGTCGCGCCGGCGGAAGAGAAATGCCCATAGTCGAAATAGAGAAACTGCTTGCTGGTGGCATCCTCATAGGAACAGCCGATGGCGTCGCACAGATAGGTAAGTGGATCGATGAAGGTCGCGCCCTTGGCGAAGAGCTGCACCTGCTTGTTGATGTCGGGATCCACGGCCATCGGCCAGGATGTGTTCGCGGCGCCTTCGTGTTTAGCAAAGAAAGCGACCTTCTGGACGTCGGCGATGAACTCCGGAGACTGGCCGATGACATAGACCTTGACACCCATGTCGCGCAGCCGGTCGATCGTCGTCTGCAGTCCGTCGAAGCCCCTGGCCTGGTAGTCCGTCCATCGGCCGCTCAGGATCACCGCCTGGATATTGGCATCGCGGATGATCGACAGCGCCCGTTCGTTGAAGCGGGTGCAGGTTGGCCTGGCGTAGGAAAAATAACTGAGGTTGGGTGGACAGCCGGCATAGGTATATTGGATGACGTTGGCCTGGATTTTCTGCGCGTTGGCCTCCAGGCCCGAAACGTAGTGAGCCGCGAAGGAATCGCCCCACAGCAGCACATTGGTGGGAAAGCCATGCGTGCGCGTGCAGTCGGCAAGGTTCCAATTCTCGATCCGGCTCGTACCCTCGTTGAAGCAGACGCCATTGCGCCAGTCGTCCACCACGATCCGTTGCGTCGAGAAATCGGGGAACCGCTGCGGAAAGCCCTTGCCGAGCACACCGGCCAGACCGCCGACGCACAGCAGGGCGATCGCCGTCGCCGAAAAGGCGAAGATCGGCAGCGGGGCGGTGAAGGTTCGCTTCTGCCGGAAAGGCTGCTCGACATATTTCCACGAGAAGGTCGCCAGGGCGAAGCTGGCCACCGTCATCGCGACGATCGTCGGCACCGAGATGGCTTTCAGCGAGAGGTAATGGACGAAGGAATTGATCGGCCAGTGAACAAGATAGAGCGAATAGGAGATGAGGCCGACCCAGACCATCGGAGCGAATTGAAGCACACGCGTGGCAACGGGCACGGGCCGGTCCGCGTGATTCTGGCCCGCGTAGATGAGCAGGGCCGTTCCGATGCAGGGAAACAGGGCATTGTAGCCGGGAAACGGATCGCTTTCCGAAATCGTCAGGAAACCGAATGCGAGCAGGGCAAAGCCTGCAAGGCCGACCAGTTCCGTTGCCGTCCGGTTGGCAAGTGGCGGCGGCTTTTTCAGCATCAGCATGGCACCCAGCGCCAGCTCCCAGGCGCGTGTAGGCAAGAGGTAGAAGCCGGCGGTCGGCGCCATCGTGGTCGCCATGACCGCCAGGGCAAAACTGCCGATGGCAATCGGCAGAAGTATCGTCAACCAGCGCTTCGAGGCATACCGGTAGATCAGATACACAAGGATCGGCGCGAAGATGTAATACTGCTCCTCGACCGAAAGCGACCATGTGTGCAGCAGCGGCCGCAGTTCGGCGTCGATCGAAAAATAGTTCGTCGTCTTCCAGAAATAGATGTTCGACCAGAAGGTCGAGGCCGCAATCACGCTGAGGCTGAATTCGTGCAGATCCGACGGCAACAGGATGAACCAGGCCGCAATGCTCGCAAGCAGGATGACGAAGATCAGTGCCGGCAGGATGCGCCGCGCACGACGCCAGTAGAAGCGTCCGATCGAGAACTGGCCGCGCTCGAGATCATCCAGCAGGCTGCCGCTGATCAGGTAGCCCGATATCACAAAGAAAATATCGACGCCGGTGAAGCCCCCGGGAATGGCGGATACGCCGAAATGGAAAAGCACCACGGGCAGCACTGCAACGGCCCGCAGACCATCGATGTCGCGCCTGTAATTCATTCGACCGGTCCGTACGCGGTGATCCGCGGTGGCCGTGCGGCGCCGCCTGACATGCCCGTCATAAGGCAATCCCCATTGTGCGAAAAACCTTGGCTCGTAGGCCTCACGGACTGTGCTATGCAGCACAACTTTGCTGCAGTGCAACATCCGTGTCAAGGCGAATAGCAGGCCTTCGAACGCTGGCCACGCCGGTTTTGTGGGATCGGTGATTCAGGTGCCGGGCAGGTAGATCACGGCATAATCGTCCGCATAGGCCCGCTTCCAGCCCAGTTCATTGAAGAAGGGGATTCGGGTGTCATCGGCCGTAAGCAATGCCCAGCCGATGGCGTATTTCTTCAACTGGGCCTCGAGCTGCGGCTTTCCGTCGCTGTGCCCCGTTGCATCATCCGTTTTCGTGAATCCGCCAAGGAACAACTGGTCCGTCCTGCCGTCGATATAAGTCTTGATGTCGTGGAAAATCAGCGTGCCGCCGAAATTGTAGGAATTCAGCACATTGCCGGACAGGTGGTGATCCCGCGCGAAAGCAAGGGCGCCGCTGGCTGATGTCGCCGGGCTCGGCGCGCCCTGGTAGGCACTGCCGAGGATCGAGACCGCACCGACCAGCAAGACGGCCATCGCGCCGCAGATAGCATAGAACCGGCTGGCGAAGAGTTTTTCCAGCCCGTCGCGCTTCTCCGCCAGCCAGGCCGTGGTCGAGAGCGAAGGATATTGCTGTGCGATCTCGACCGCGATGATCAACGGAATCAGCAGGAAGGGCAGATATACAAATCGCAGATGGGCGAGATAGACATGCAAGGTGAAGACGATGAACAACGCCTTGGCCCAGCCGATCCGCGGCCTTGACACCAACAGCCCGAAAATCGCCAACAACATCGCCGCTTCCTGGAAGAGTTGCTCCTGGGCATTGGACGGGTTCCATTCCAGGATGAGTGGAACAGCCTCATTGCCATAGGCCACGGTGAGCGTGGCCAGGATGGCTTTCACGCCATAGGGATGCAGCAGGCTGACCAACGGACAGAGCAGGCCGAAAACCACCCATTTTACCAGGAGGGAGGGTTTAGACAGACCCGCGCGCGCCAGCAGATCGAGCCCGGCAAAGGCCGCAATGATGAAGCTCAGGGTAAACGTGGCATGCAGGTTCGCCCACAATACGACTAGCACGAGCAGCCACGGCGGTGGGGCTCTCTCTTCTCGCGCGGCACGAAACAGCATTGCCGTCCAGACGACGATGATCGGCAAGGTGAAGACATGGGGGCGCGCGGTATAGATCGGGGCGATTAGGAGGGCCGCGGCGAGGGCAAGCGCTATTGCCAATATCGGCTTCAGCCATGCGCTGAGGAACCATCCCATCAGGAAGACCGTCAGGCCGATCGTGGCGATGATCAGTGTGACGACGCCGTTCCAGCCACCCGCGCGGTAGGCAAGGGCCAGCAAGATCTGCCCCAGCCATTCCTTGGCGATCCAGGGCTGGCCGGCGAAAGTGTAGGAATAGGGGTCGACGGTTGGAAATGTCCGGTTTTCCAGGAAATCCAGCCCGACCTTCACTTGCCACCAATTGTCGGGATCCTGCAGGATCGCGCCGGCAAAGGCCGTGAGCAGATAGGCCACGGCGCAAGCGCAGAGAAGGCAGAATATCAGCCTGATGCGTTGCGCGTCCCCGAGCGACGGCGTGGCGGTCGCGATAGCGGCGGCCTGGTTCACGTCAAGGCTCCGGGCGAGCACATCCTGCCCATGCCGTTCCGTTGCATCCGGTCGACCTTCGCCTCAGCCACGCGCGGCCCTTTTCGCCATCTCCTGGAGGCGGTGGACAGGCAAATCCTGGCCTTCAGCCGCTGCCCGGCTTCGTGAGACGATCTCGTTGACGAAATAGAGCGGCCGCCGCTTCGTTTCCATGTACATGCGGCCGAGATATTCGCCGAAGATGCCCAGCACCAGAAGCTGGACGCTGCCCAGGATAAGCATGATCGCGGCAAGGCTCGTCCAGCCGGGCAGAACATTGCCGACAGACCATTCCAACAGCGTATAGCCAAGCACGACCAGACCGAGTAGCCCGAACATCATTCCCAGCAGCGAGGCAAAGCGCAAAGGCACGATCGAAAAGCTGGTCATCGCGTCGACCGCCAGAAGAACCATTTTCTTCAGCGGGTAGTGGGTGGTGCCGGCAAAGCGCCGTTGCCGTTCATAAGGGAAGGCGACCTGCCTCAGCCCGATCCAGCTCACCATGCCGCGAATGAACCTGTAGCGTTCGGGCATTGCAATCAGATGGTCGAGTGCACGGCGGCTCATCAACCGGAAATCTCCGGAGTCCGACGCGATCTCGACATCGACCATCCTGCCGAGCAGACGGTAGAACATCGAGGCGGAAGCCAGCTTGAACCAGCTCTCGCCGTCCCGTTTCACCCTTTGGCCGTAGACGACGTCGAAGCCTTCATCCATCTTCGCCATCATCGCACCCAGCAGTTCGGGTGGATCCTGGAGATCGGCGTCGAGAATGAGAATGCGCTGGCCGCGGCAGAATTCCAGCCCCGCGCTCAAGGCGATCTGGTGGCCGTAATTGCGTGCAAGATCGATGGCGACCACATGGTCGTCCCTCTCGGCCAGTTCGAAAATGGCCTCGCGGGTGCCGTCGGTCGCCCCGTCGATGACGAGCACGACCTCGTAGGGGAGGCCTTGCTCGAGGCATACCGCGCTGACGCGTCGATGAAGCTCCGCCACGCCGTCGCGTTCATTGTAGCAAGGCACGACGACCGACAACATGGGTGCGCGGTGCGCGCCGATTTTTCCCGTTCCCACCAAAGCCTGGCTCCCGCTTTGGAAATGGCAATAGCGGCAATTGGTTAGAAAACAGATAAGTCAGGGATCGGCGCGGCTACTTGCTGGCGGCCGCCACGCGTTTTGCGTCAACGGCCTGGGTCACGACCGAACCGGCAGTTCCATGCGGATGCGGGTACCGCCCCATGAGCCCGCCAGGATCCGGATCGTTCCCTCGTGCAGCAGCGCGATCTGTCGGGCGAGGTCCAGTCCTAACCCCGCCCCGCGCGACTGCGGCTGCAGGCGATAGAAGGGCTCGAAGACATTCTCGCGCTCTTCCACGGGAATGCCCGGACCTTCGTCGCGCACTTCGATGCCACCCGTCCTGTCGATCGCAACCGTGATGGTGCCGCCGCCGCCGCCATGCTCGATGGCGTTGCGCACGAGTTGGCGAGCGCCCGCTCGATCTGCAGCACGTTGACTTCGACGCGTGTCTTGTCGGGCGAAGGCTCGAAGGCAAGGTCGTAGCCGGCCTCGATGGCGAGCGGCGCGAAGTCGGCCGCCACCCGGCTGACGAGATCGTCAAGATCGACGATCTCGCGCTGGTCGGATGGGCGGTCGAGCAATTGATGGTCGAGCAGTTGTTGTGCGAGGTGCGACAGGCGCTCGATATCATGCAGCAGCCGCGTGCTTTGCGGCTCCTGCCGCAGCAACTCGGCGCGTGTGCGCAGGATGGCGATCGGCGTGCGTAATTCGTGCGCCGCGTCGGTGAGGAAACGGTTGTGTCGGTCGTATCCCTGCGCGAGGCGGGCCAAAGCCTCGTTGAAAGCATGCACCAGCGGCGCGATTTCCTGCGGCACGTGTTTGACCGGCAACTGCATCGCGCGGGTACCGATATCGATGCGGGCAGCCTGGCGGACGGTTTCGACAAGGCCGGCAAAGGAGCGGCGGACCACGGCCGGCGTCGTCACCAGCGTGGTGGCGCCCATGACGAGGACGATGGGCAGCAGCAGGATCGCGATGACGAGCGCAAGCGCCGGAAGGGCGCGCTCCCAATTCCTGCTGCCGTCCGGATAGCGGGCGACCTCCACCGTGGCCGAAATGTTGATATCGAGCCCGTCGGTCTCCTGGCGCGACGACTGCGTCGCGGCAATGATCTGCACCGCGCCGGCTTTGGTCGAAGCGTTCTCGATATAGGCTTCCGGCCGCATGTCCTTGTCCGAGAATCCGATCGTGGCGTGGTCTGCTTGGCCGAGCAGGCCGCCGATCTCTTTGGTGTAGACATCCGGTATCGTGCCGGAACGGACGCTCTGCCCGCTGTCGTCGCGCACGATGTACCAGACATTGGGGAAGCTCTGGCGAAACGCGGCGAGGTCTTCCGTTTCACGGACAATCAGCTTGCCGTCCTTGTCGCGGTCGACGGCGTCCTTGACGGCCGCGATGGCAGCCTCGTTGTCGATAAGCAGCCTCGGATTGGCGATCCAAAGGGCTGCCGCGCACAGCACGATGAAGAGGAGCAGCGTCGCCGCCTGCAGCAGGATCAGCCGGCGGACCAGGATCCATTGCAGCGAGCGCGCGCGCACCGTCTTCACGAGGCTGCCCGCAGGAGATAGCCAAGATTGCGGATCGCCCGTATCTCGATGCCGGCGGCGACATCGTCGAGTTTGCGGCGCAGCCGCGAGACATGCGCGTCGAGCGCATTCGAGCCGATCTCGTCGTCCAGGGCGTAGACGGCCTCCTCGAGAGCGCTGCGCATGATGGTCCGGCCCGGCCGGCGGATGAGTGTTTCAAGCACCAGCCTTTCACGCCGCGGCAAATCGAGCGCCTGATCCTCGACCAGCGCCTCGCGATGGCGGAAATCATAGGTGAGGCGACCGACCATCGTCTGGTTGGCGCGCGAGGTGAACGAGCGGCGGTGCAGGGCGTGGAGCCGCGCGACGAGTTCCACCGTGGCGAAAGGCTTGACCATGTAATCGTCGGCGCCGGCATCGAGCCCGGCAACCCGGTCCTCCAACCCGCTTATCGCCGTCAGCGCGATCACCGGCACATCCAGATGCAAGGCGCGCAGGCGAGGGATCAGGCTAAGACCGTCGCCATCCGGCAGCCGGCGATCCAGCACCACGGCGTCGTGATGGCCCAGACGGGCCACCGCCTCCGCGTCGGCCAGGGTCGCGGCGTGGTCGACGATGATGTCCAGCCGCTCCAGGGCGGCCTGCAGCACGGAGGCCATTTCCGGTTCGTCCTCGATCAGCAGGACGCGCATTGGCGTTCTCCTTCACGCGCCGCCGCAGGATTTGCGGCGCGGCGGTTCATTCGCATTCCAGCTTTGGCCGGCGGAAATTGGTGATGAACCAGCGGCCGCCGGAAGCTCGGGCATAAAAAGTGTAGAAGCATTCCTGACGCTCGATATAGCCGGGCGTTTCGGTCTCTTCATAGACAGTTCCGTGTTTTGTTTGGCGGACCTCGCCACTCGATGTCCCGG
Source organism: Mesorhizobium sp. Cs1321R2N1 (assembly GCF_037179725.1). NCBI lineage: Bacteria > Pseudomonadati > Pseudomonadota > Alphaproteobacteria > Hyphomicrobiales > Phyllobacteriaceae > Mesorhizobium > Mesorhizobium sp. Cs1321R2N1. The sequence goes on from NZ_JAPYKP010000014.1 coordinate 29,176, forward strand.
AAACCGCTGACGTAGATATCTTGCGCCACTGATAGGCGCGCTCTCCCTGGCCGAGGTCGACGATCGCCGTTGGCGGACCGTAATCCAGAACGACCGATTCGACCGGTTGTCCGACATAGTTCTTCATGATGTCGGAGGCGCAGCCCGCCAATGCGACTGCGATCGCAATGAGCAGTAGCTTGGACGACGGTCGGCCGGGGTGATGCGTGGACATTGCTGATTCCCATGGTGACAATTCACGCAGGGGACCTAGATTGCGAAGATTACATCGACATTGCGAAAGCATGGAATGTTCCTTGCCTCGAGGGGACGTCCATGTCCGGCATCGACGCATCAACAACAAGATCGCGCGATGCCGTTGCGGCCATCGCGCGATCAAGCTCGGCCACTTGCTGTTCTGGAATCTAGAACCGGTAGTTGAGGCCAGCTTTCAGCTCATGACTGCCGATCGTCTCCTTGGACCTGCCAAGGGCCGATGTCGTTTCAACGCCGGGGGTGCGGACATAGTCGTACTCGACCTTGGCCGACAGGCCGCCGGCGAAGCCCTGCTCGATGCCGGCGCCGACGAGGTAGCCGACCTTCCATCCCTCGCTGCTCCTCACGCCGTCGCCCCTGTCGAACCTGGTCATGGCGACGCCACCGGTTCCGAACAGCAACGTCTGGTCGAAGCTCACGCCGGCCTTCGCCTTGGCCGCGCCGCGCCATTTTTCCTTGATCTTGCCGCCCCGGACATCGTGTTCGGCGCCGCCCAGATAGGAACCTTCGATCTCGGCGCCGAGGACCGCCGGGCCCATCTGCTGGTTGTAGCCGGCCTGGACGCCGCCGCTGAAGCCGTTTCGACCGGCGAACGGGTTCGGCATCCCCGTGAACGCCGTGCCGCCATGGACGCCGATATAGGCGCCGCTCCACTGGAAGGCGGGGGGATCGTTGTAGGCAGGCGAGAGGTCGGCGGCCATCGCCGGCCCGAGAAGGCACAGGGCGAGGGCACTCGCCGTCAGGATGATCTTTGCTTGAGGGGACACTGCATTACTCCAACACAGACGCGCATCCGGCACCCGATACGCTGGTTAATTGCTGAGGACCCTGGCCGTTGAGGCGGCAGGCTCCGATCGGTGTCTTTCAGGGATGGCTGCGCGGTTCTGGGGACCGGCTTTCGCCGGCTGTGGTAGGGGCAGAGCGCCGCGCGGTCCGTCACCTGAAAGACGCCTGGTATCTCGCAAGTGAAAATTGCACGCACATTGCGCAAAATTGGAAAATGACGAATTTTGTGCTTTATTTTCAATACATTAAAATGAAATTGTTTACCAATATTTAAGACTTGCGGGCTTTCTGAAGCCGCTCTGTCAGTTGCTCGAGCGGGCTTTCGATGGCGCTCAACATCTGGCTGCGGCTTATCAGTTTCTCTGTACAGACCGCGCTGGCTTGATGGATGGCCGCCAAGCACGTATCTCTGGGCCGTGCCCATGAGTCCGGGCATCTCAATCGGGAGACGGCCTTGTCCGCACTGACGCGCTTTCTCGGCGACTCGCCGCTCAGGGTTGTCCTGAAGCTGCTGGTGGTATCCTTTCTCGTCGGCCTGGTCATGAACGCCTTCGGCTGGTCGCCGATGGATGTGTTCTACGGCATCCGGAAATTCTTCATCGATCTCTGGAATCTCGGCTTCCGCGCCATCGACCGCTTCCTCGGCTATATCCTGCTTGGCGCCGCGATCGTCGTGCCGGCCTTCATCCTGCTCAGGATCGCCAACTACCGGAAGTGACGTTCAGGCGAAGCCCGAAGCGACCTCGAACAGGATGGCGTGGCGCGCGGCAAGTGCCGGCACATCGGTGGAATAGCCGCCGCCGATGACACCGCAGACAGGAATGCCGAGCGCCCGAAAATGGCCGATGACCATCTCGTCGCGGGCGCGCAGCCCATTGTCGGAAAGCGCCAGCCTGCCGAGCCGGTCCCCGGCATGGACGTCGACGCCTGCATTGTAGAAGACGATGTCCCAATGGGCGCGGGTGGAGAGCTCCGGCAGGATGGTATCAAGCCTTTCGACATAAGCGGCGTCGCCCGTGCCGTCGGGCAGTGCGACGTCGAGGTCCGAGGCAATCTTGCGTGTGGGGTAGTTCCGCTCGCCATGCATGGAGAAGGTGAACACGCGTGGCTCATCGCCTAGAATATCCGCCGTGCCGTCGCCCTGATGCACGTCGAGATCGACGACCAGGACCTTCTGCACCGCACCCTCTTCCAGCAGAACCAGCGAGGCGACGGCGACGTCGTTGAAGGTGCAGAAGCCGGCGCCTTGCGCGCGTCGCGCATGATGGCTGCCGCCGGCGGTGTTGCAGGCAATGCCGTAACGCAAGGCGAGCCGGGCTGCCGCCACCGTGCCGCCGGTGGCAAGCTGCGCGCGCAGCGAGACGCGGGGGCCGACCGGAAAGCCGATCTCGCGTTCGATTTTTTCCGGCACGGAGCAGGAGACGACCTGGTCGACATAGGTGGCCGCATGGGCAAGCTTCAGCCACGGCGCCGGCGCGGGTTCGGCTGTGTTGAGCGCGCCGGGTCCGGCCAGGCCGCGTGAGCGCAAGGCCTCCATCAGCAGCGGATACTTGCTCATCGGAAAGCGATGGTTGGTCGCGAAGCCGGCGTCGTAGTCGGGGTGATGGACGATCTGCAGGGGCATGAGAGTGGTCCAGCGGCTTCGCGCCAGACCGGGATTTCGGTTGGCCGTCGCAGGAAGAATGATTGCGCGGTGGACGGAAAATGGGGCACATCGGCTCTCGGATCAAGCCGCAATCAGCAAGGCAGGAATCCTTTGGACAAGGGTGTAATCCCAACCGACGCCAGAGCCTTTTCCGTCACCAACCGCTCGGTGCTTGCCATCGCCGTGCCGATGACGCTCGCCTATCTGACGACGCCGCTGCTCGGCCTGGTCGACACGGCTGTTGTCGGCCAGTTCGGCGATGCCGCCTTGCTTGGCGGTCTGGCGGCCGGTGCACTGGCTTTCGACGTCGTTTTCACCACCTTCAATTTTCTGCGTTCGGGCACGACCGGCCTCGTCGCCCAGGCTTTCGGGCGTGGAGACGCCCTCGAGGAACAGGCGGTGTTCTGGCGCGCCGTGCTGATCGCCGTCGTTGCCGGCGTCGTGCTGGCGGCGCTTTCGCCGCTCATCGCCATCGGCGGCCAGTGGTTCATGGATGCCGGACCACGCGTCAGCGAGGCGATGGCCGTTTATATCAGGATCAGGCTGCTCGCCGCCCCGTTCTCGCTGATCAACTACGCCATCCTTGGCTATGTTCTGGGGCGTGGCGAGGGCGGGCTCGGGCTTGTCCTGCAACTGGTGCTCAATGGCATCAACATCGCGCTCTGCTTCCTGCTCGGCCTTGAACTTGGCTGGGGCGTTTCCGGCGTCGCCTGGGCAACCGTCACCGGCGAGTTCCTCGCCATGCTGCTTGGCCTCGCGATCGTGGTGCGCCGGTTCCGATCCAGCCCGCCCTTGCCTCGCCACCGCCTGCTCGACATGAGCGCCTTCCTGCGCATGCTGTCGCTCAACCGCGACATCATGATCCGTTCGTTCTCGCTGCTTGCCGCTTTCGCGCTGTTCACCCGCCAAGGCGCGCAGTTCGGAACGGTGACGCTCGCCGCCAATGCGGTGCTGATGAATTTCTTCCTCGTCGCCGGCTATTTCCTCGACGGTTTCGCCACCGCCGCCGAGCAACTCGCCGGCCGCGCCGTCGGCGCGCGTGCCGAGCAGCCCTTCAGGCAGGCGGTGCGGCTGACCCTGCTCTGGGGCCTTGGTCTGGCCGGTGCCGCGACGCTGGTGCTGCTCATGGCCGGCACCAACCTGGTCGCCGTCGTGACGACGTCGCAGGATGTCCGCGCCGTAGCCGATACCTACCTGCCCTGGGCGGCGTTCACCGCGCTGAGCGGCGTCCTTGCCTTCCAGATGGACGGGGTCTTCATCGGCGCGACATGGTCGCGCGACATGCGCAACATGATGCTCCTGTCATTCCTCGTCTTTGCCGCTGCGCTGATCACGCTGGCGCCCGCCTTCGGCAATCACGGCCTGTGGGCGGCCTTGCACGTCTTCTTGCTGGTGCGGGGATTGAGCCTGCTGACGATCTTGCGGGTCAGGGTGCAAACCGCATTCAACTGAGCGGCTCCGACGCCCATCGGTCGAGATGGCTGTCGCGCAGCTCGCGCATCGAGCTGAGTTTCTCTGTCTCGGCAAAACGGGCCATCCCCGCGACGATCCGTCCCGGCAGCGCCGGCCCGGCATAGATCATGCCGGTGTAGAGCTGCACCAGATCCGCGCCGGCGCGGATCTTTTCCAGCGTCGTCTCCGCTGAATCGACACCGCCGACACCGATGATGGCCATTTCGGGCCCGAGCAGCTTGCGCATCTTGGCCAGCACGATGGTCGAGCGCTCGAACAGTGGTTTTCCCGAAAGCCCGCCTGTCTCCCGCGCGACGTCACCGCTTCGCAGACCCGGTCGTGAAATGGTGGTGTTGGAGACGATGACGCCGTCGATCCGCTTTTCCATGACTTCGGCGGCGATATCCTCCAACTCGGCCTCGACCAGGTCTGGGGCGATCTTGAGAAAGATCGGCGGCTGCGCGATTGCCGCAGCACGCGCGGCCATGACGCGCGACAGGAGCTCGCCGAGTTGCTCGCGCGCCTGCATGGTGCGCAGGCCAGGCGTGTTGGGTGAGGAAATGTTGACGGTGAGATAGCTGGCGTGGGGCGCGAAGCGGGCGACGCCGCGTTCATAATCGCCGGCGCGGTCGGCGCTGTCCTTGTTCGCGCCGATGTTGACGCCGACGATGCCGCCGCGCCCCTTGCGCGCGGCAAGGCTTTTTTCGGCCGCCGCGTGGCCTTCATTGTTGAAGCCCAGCCGGTTGATGACGGCTTCATCCGATGTCAGCCGGAAGATGCGTGGCTTCGGGTTGCCGGATTGCGGCAGGGGCGTGATGGTACCGACCTCGGCGAAGCCGAAACCGAGGCCAAGCAGCGCATCGGGTACTTCGGCGTTCTTATCGTAGCCAGCCGCCATGCCAAGTGGGTTCGGGAAATCGAGACCGCAAAGGCTGACCTTCAGCCTTGTATCGCGTACCGTCCGCGCGCCAACCGGCAGGCCGCAGCGCAACGCCGCGATCGACAGGCCGTGCGCGGTTTCCGGATCAAAGGTGAACAGCAGCTTCTGGCCGATCCGGTCGAGCACGCTCATTGCCCCTCCAGGGGCGGGAATTGGTGAGTACCCTCGGCACCGAGCGGCAGCGGCTTGACCCACAGCACGGCTTTCAGGTCGAGCACGCCGTAGAGATGCGGAAACAGCGCGCCGCCGCGCGAGACTTCGTATTTCAGCGCATCGCCCAGGCCGATCGTGTCGATGGCGACCAGCAGAAGGTCGGTCTGGCCGGAAAAATGCTTTGCCGCGGTTTCCGCAACCTGCGCTGCCGTCGAAAAATGGATGAAGCCGTCGGCGACGTCGATTGGCGCTCCGGTGAAGCGGCCATTGGCTTCGGCCTCGCGCCAAGGCGCTTGCGGAGTTATCTTGTAGATAATCTGTGACATGGTTGCGCTATAATCCGAACCAGTCGCGCGGGGAAGGCCACGCCAAGGGTCTTCCCCATTTCCGGCGCAAACATGCGATATTTCAGGCTTGGCCATGGAGGACAACATGCGTCTGCAGCACATCTTGATCCCCGCCGCGCTCGTTTCACTGGTCGCGGCCTCAGCTTATTCGGAAGAAGCCGACCGCTACCGGCTGGAAAAGTCTGATAACGGCTATGTCCGCATGGATACGCAGACCGGCGCGATGTCGATCTGCGAGGAGCATTCGGGTCAGCTCGTCTGCAAGATGGCGGCCGATGAACGCGCCGCTTACCAGGACGAGGTCGACCGCTTGCAGACCTCGATGAAGGCGATGGACGAGCGCGTCACCAGGCTGGAGAATTCGCTCTCCGCCCGCCTCGAATCGAAACTGCCGAGCGAGGAGGATTTCAACACGACGATGAGCTATATGGAGCGCTTCCTGAAGAGCTTCATGGGCATCGTCAAGGATATGGACAAGGACAGCGGCGGCGGCGCCCAGCTCAACTCGCAGAAGACCTGAGCGCTAGTGACGAGGGAAAACGCGGCGCGCTGGCTTTGCCGCTTGAAAACAGCGCGCGGCCCCTCATAATCGTCCGACTGATCCCGCAAAAAGCAGTAAATCGGGGATTCGGGGAGGGACATCTTGCCGTCAGGCTATACTTTCGTCATCGCCGACGATCACCCGCTGTTTCGCGGCGCCCTGCGCGAGGCGCTTGCCGGCATCGGCAATGTCACCGCCATTCATGAGGCGGGCGATTTCGAAAGCGCCAAGGCGCTGGTCGTTGCCAATGAAGATGTCGATCTCGTGCTGCTGGACCTGTCGATGCCTGGCGCCAGCGGCCTCTCCGGCCTGATCTCCCTGCGCGGCATCCATCCGGCGGTGCCGCTGGTCGTGGTGTCGGCGCATGACGATCCAGCGACCATCCGGCGCGCCCTCGATCTCGGCGCCTCCGGTTTCATCTCCAAGTCGGCCAGCATGGAGGAAATCCGCGGCGCCGTGCAGTCGGTGCTTGCCGGCGATATCGCGGCACCCGTTGGCGTCGATCTCGGTGTCGAACGCGATCCCGAAATATCGGACCTGATCAAACGGCTGCAGGCGTTGACCCCGCAGCAGACCCGCGTGCTCGGCATGCTGGCCGAAGGCCTGCTCAACAAGCAGATCGCTTATGAGCTCGGCGTTTCCGAGGCGACGATCAAGGCGCATGTCTCGGCCATATTGCAAAAACTCGGCGTCGACAGCCGCACCCAGGCGGTGATCCTGCTGTCCAAGATCGGCAGCGACCCGCTGCAACCGGCGGGCTGAGTGCCGGCTGCAGCGGGTCGCGACTATTCGGTTGCCGGATTTGGCGACCATGGCACCGGCAACTCCGGTGGATTGACCGCTTCCGGTCTGGCGCTCGGGTTCGATTTGGATTCGTTTGAAGGCCGTCGTGCGCGGCCGATCGCGGCGCCAAGACCGAGCGAGGCGATCGCCACCAGCGGAATGCCGGCGATCCAGGGCAGGCGCGGCGCCAGTGCGTAAAGCGCCGTGCCGATGGAAGGGCCGAGCGAATCCTTGAGGTCGACCGCCACCGACGAGGCCGCCATGTAGGAAGCCCGTCGTGCCTGAGGCGCCAGCGCATTGACGGCGGTCGGCACCAGCGGGCCGACCAGCATCTGGGCGATCGAGCACAGGCTGACCGCGCCGATCAGCGCCAACATTGCAGGCGAGGCGGCCAGCAGGGCGAAGGCGAGTATTGTTGCCAGGCCGGCACCGGCCGTCAGCCACAAGGCGGACCGTGCCTCGACCATACGGCTTACCAGCATCTGCAGGCCGACCGTCAACGCGGCCGCGTAGGCGAACAGCGCGCCGACGCCGGATGGTGTCAGCGTGCCGGCGTCATGCGCATAGAGCGGGATAACCGTCTCGATCCAGTTGCCGGCGACCTCGAACAGGACGACCCAGAGCAGGAGCTTCGCCAACCGGCCGTCGCGGAACGCCGGCAGCAGCGCGGACAAGCCTTCTTCCTCTTCGTACTCTTCATCGCCGTCGCCGGTGGCGCGGCCGGCGCTGATCGTCTCGTCCAGGGCGAGCAGCATCACGATCCCGCCCAGCACAAGCATCGTGCCGCCGGCGAGAAACACGCTGCGCAGTGACATAAGCGCAAGCAAGGCACCACAGGCCGGCCCGAGTATCTGTCCCGCGCTCGAACTCACCCGTGCCATGCTGAACCAGCGCGGATGCGCGGACGGCTCTGTCACATCGGCGATCGCGGTCAGTATTGTCGGGTGAAGCACCGATTCGCAGATGCCGGTCAAAAGCAGCACGAGCGCGGTGGCGACGACGCCGTGTACGAAGAACAGGGCCAGAAAGCCGGCACCGACGCCGAGCGACGAGGCAATCAGCACCGGCCGCCGGCCGATGCGGTCGGCGACGCCGCCGATGAGCGGCGCCGGCAGCAGCTCGCCGCCGGCATAGCAGCCGAACAGCAGGCCGATCGCGCCGACAGGGATGCCGGCTTCGCTGCTTGCCCAGAGTGGAAAGAAAGGCACCAGCGCGCCGTCGGCGAAACCGGCGCAGAAGAACAGAAAAAGTCCAAGCGTCGCCGGGCGCGGCAGCCCGCGCCAGGAAGGAATTGTGGTCATGATGATGTCACCTACGCGTCGGAGGCCCGAGGGGCCGGATTGCGCGTTGTCTGACGTTAACGCCTACGGCCGCTCGAGGAGCAGCATGCTGATCTGATCGTCGTCTATGCCGGAGTGTTCAGCCGAGCCGCATCGACAACTCCACCTCGTCGCCGAACGGCGTCGACATGTAGCCTCCCGCCGGCGAGCGCATGCGCTCGAGATAGTCCGGGGCGAAATCGGCGTTGTCGGCAATGACCAAAGCGCCGGGCCTCAACCGGCTCTCGACCAAACCAAGAATCTCCGGATAGAGCGCCTTGGCGCCGTCGAGCAGCAGCAGGTCGATCGTCTCGGGCAAGTCGGCGCTCAGCGTCTCCAGCGCGTCACCCTCGCGGATTTCGACCAGGTCGATGAGGCCGCCTTCCCTGAGATTGGCCTTGGCCCGCATCACCTTGGCACTCTCGAACTCGGTCGTGATCAGACGGCCGCCGCCATTGTCCCGCAGCGCGGCGGCGAGGTAGAGCGTCGAGATGCCGAACGAGGTGCCGAATTCGACGATGATGAGCGCGCCCGTGCTGCGCGCCAGCATGTAGAGCAATGTGCCGGTTTCCGGCGAAACCGCGAGCCAGAGATCCTTCATGCTGCCATAGAACTCGCGATATTCGGTCTTGCTGTTGAGCAGGCGGGCCCGTTCTTCATGCGAATATCGCGCCATGGCCGGGCTTGTCGCGGCATTGGCTTCCTCGAACAGGCGCGCGAGCAGGGGAGCCAGCGGGGTTCCGGTGAGCGTGGTCATGGCAGTTCTCCAGTCGGAAATGCATGCGTCGTTGTGTGTCTCGAAAAATACGAATAATCCTTCAGGTTTCCAATTCGCATTCCCGGGTGCCGCCATGATCCAACGCCCAACCTCTTCAATTTCCACCCGAAAACAACCCAAGCAGGCGCGCGCCACGGAACTCGTCGCGGCGATTTTAGAGGCTGCTGTTCAGGTTCTGGCGAGTGAAGGCGCACGGCGTTTCACCACCACGCGCGTGGCCGAAAGGGCCGGCGTCAGCGTCGGCTCGCTCTACCAGTATTTCCCCAACAAGGCGGCTCTGCTGTTCCGGCTGCAGAGCGATGAATGGCGGCAGACGACCGAGCTCTTGTGCGGCATCCTGGAGAACGCCGAAAGTCCGCCGCTCGAACGGACGCGCACCCTGGTGCACGCCTTCATCCGTTCGGAATGCGAGGAGGCGGCGGTGCGCGGGGCCCTGAACGATGCCGCTCCGCTCTACCGGGACGCGCCTGAGGCCGACGAATCGAGGGCCGTGGCCAATCGCGCGGTCCAGTCATTCATGCGCGAGACGCTGCCTGATGCGCCCGATGCCGTGTGCGTCATGGCCGGCGACCTGATCCGAACGGCGCTGAGCTCGGTGGGGGCGGAGTTTTCGGAAAAGCCGCGAACGTCGGCGGAAATCGAAGCCTATTCCGACGCACTCGCCGACATGTTCTGCGCCTATCTCAAAAGCCTGGGGCACCAGGCCTGATCCAGGCGCTTCGACGTCACTCCGCCGCCCGTACCATCGGCCTGAACCTGGCCATCATCGAACGCAGGACCGCCGGCTTCAGCGGCTTGTTGATTATCGGGATATCGAGGCTTGCCGCGGCTGCTCGCACCTCGTTGGAGCGGTCGGCCGTGACCAGCACGGCCGGCAGGTCGTCACCGTAGGTCGCCCGCAGCCGGATGATAATGTCGAGACCGGTTTCGCGGTCGAGATGGTAGTCGGCAAGCACGATGTCCGGACGTTGGACCGCGACCCTGTCGAGATCCCCCGAGCCGGTCACCGTGGCGACATTGCAGCCCCAGCCTTCGAGCAGCAGCCGCATGCCTTCGAGGATACGGATGTCGTTGTCGATGCACAGCACATGCAGCCCGGACAGCGAAGCCGCCGCGCGGGCCGGCGCCCTGGTCTCGACCTCGCGTGGCGGCTCCTGCGCGGCCGCCACCGGCAGGATGACGGAAAAGCGCGTGCCCTTGCCGGGGTTGGAGAAGATGCGGATCTCGAGCCGCAACACCCTGGCGATGCGGTCGACGATGGAGAGGCCGAGACCAAGACCTTCGGCTTCGCGTGCGCCTTCGTCCAGCCGGGTGAACTCGTGGAAAACAGTGTTGAGTTTGTCACCTGCGATGCCGATACCGGTATCGATCACCTGGATTTCGGCCAGATCGCCACGGCGCCGCACACCGACAAGGATGCGGCCCTGGCGGGTGTATTTTATGGCGTTGGAGACAAGATTCTGGATCAGGCGGCGCAACAGGTTACGGTCAGTCATTACCGTCAGCGACGACGGCATGATCGTCAGGCCAAGCTTTTTCTCCGCGGCCAGTGGCCGAAAATCATTACCGATCTGGCGCAGCAAGCCGTCAAGGGTGAAGGCGGTGTCGTCAGGTTTCATGGCGCCGGCATCGAGGCGCGAAATGTCGAGCACGGCGCCGAGAATGGTCTCGACCGATTCCAGCGAGGATTCGATGTTGATGGCCGCCTTGCCTGCTGGACCCTTGCCGGCCTTCTCGATCAGCGAGGAACAGTAGAGCCGGGCGGCATTCAAGGGTTGCAGGATGTCGTGACCGGCGGCGGCAAGGAAGCGTGTCTTCCCGAGATTGGCCTCCTCTGCGAGCATCTGTGCCTGTGCCAGTTCCTCGTTGACCCGGGTCAATTCCTCGTTGACCCTGGTCAGTTCGACGGTGCGGGTCTTCACGCGCTGCTCCAGCGATTCATTGGCGCGCTTCAACGCCAGGTCCTGCTCGACGCGCCCCGAGATGTCGGCATAGGTGGCGACGATGCCGCCGTCGGGCATCGGGTTGGAGCGCAGTTCCACGATGCGGCCGCTGGTCTTCAACTCCATCTGCCACGGGCTGACGAAGCTGGTCAGCCGGTTGAGCATCGTCACGCGCTGGTCGGCGGGAATGTCGCCGCGCTCGGCCAGATGGCGAAGGATCTGGTCGAGCGAAACGCCGACCTGGCCCATCTCGTCGGGCAGGTCGAACAGCGCCCGGTACTGGCGGTTCCAGCAGATCAGCCGGAAATCGCGGTCGAAAACGGTGATGCCTTGTTCCATCTGGTCGAGCGCGATCTGCAGCAGGTCGCGGTTGTGCTGCAGCGCTTCCGTGGCGTCGTCGAGGAGGCGGAAGGCGTCGCGGGATTCTCGGTCGTGGCGGCGAAACAGCAGCGACAGGATCAGACGCGCCGATGAAGAGCCGACGGCGCTTGCCAACAGCTGCTCGGAAAAGCGGATGACGTCCATGCTGGCCTGCTCGTTGCCGTGCAGCGAAGTGTCGTTGCTCTTCTCGAAGGATTGAAAGGACCGCTCGGTGCGTTCGACACCGAGATAACGTGCGATCGTATCCTTGAGGTCGTTGACGGTGATGGCGGTGCGGAAGCGGCGCAGGCTCGGCATCGGGCCGGCTTCGCGCGGCACGAAGATCGATGCCTGGATGCGCTCCAGCGGCACCGACGCGCGCGACAGCGACCCGAAGACGAAGAACAGCGCGTTGACCGACAGGCTCCACAGCACGCCGTGGTTCAGCGGTTCGGCGACGGTGCCGAACAGTGCCTGCGGCCGCAACGCCTCGAAGCCGAACAGTCCATGCACGATGATGCCGGCATCTTGCGCGACGAGCGACGGCACCAACAGCGTGTAGCCCCAGACCAGGATGCCGGCGACCATGCCGAGTGCCGCGCCCCGGCCGTTGGCGCCGCGCCAGATCAATCCGCCGATCAGGGCCGGCGCGAATTGCCCGATCGCCGCGAAGGACATCAGGCCGATCGACGACAGCCGGGCGCTGTTGGTGCTCTCGCGATAGTAGAGAAAGGCGATGAACAGAAGGATGAAGATCGCTCCACGCCGCACATTGAGGATGAGCGTCGACCAATCCTCGTTCTCGGAGGTGGTCGTGCGCAACAGCCGGCGCACGAACAGCGGAATGATCAGGTCGTTGGAGATCATGATCGACAGCGCCACGCTCTCGACGATGACCATGGCGGTTGCCGCCGACAGGCCGCCGATGAAGGCGGCCATGGCCAGGAAATCGTGGCCGCTGAACAGCGGCAGCGACAGCACATAAAGATCGCTGCTCGTCCTTGTGCCGACCAGCGTCAGGCCGGCAAAGGCGATCGGCAGCACGAACAGGTTGATCGCCACCAAGTAGAGCGGGAACACCCATGTCGCGGTGCGCAGTTCGGCCTCGCTGCGGTTCTCGACGATGGTGACGTAGAACTGCCGCGGCAAGAGGATGATGGCGAAACCGCTGAGACATGTCAGCACCAGCCAGGTGGCGAGCGACGTCGAATAGCCCATTGCCTGCCGCACCTGACCATTTTCGGCCAGCCGGTCGAACATGTCGCCGGGGCCGCCGAAGATCAGGAAGATGACCATCAGGCCGATGGCCAGGAAGGCGGCAAGCTTGACCACGGTCTCGACCGCCACAGCCAGCACCAGCCCGTCCTGGTGTTCGGTGGCGTCGGCATGGCGTGTGCCGAACAGGACCGCGAACAGCGCAAGCAGCATGGCGACGACCAGCGAGATGTCGCTGACGAAGGGATCGAACGAGGGCGGCGAGCCCGTATAGTGCTCGACCATCAGGCTGACCGAGCCGGAGATCGCCTTCAATTGCAGCGCGATATAGGGCACGGCGCCGATCGTGGCGATCAGCGTGGCGATCGCGGCCACGGTGAAACTCTTGCCGTAACGCGCGCCGAGGAAGTCGGCGACCGAGGTGATCTTCTCGGTCTTGGCAAGCCGCACGATGCGGTTGAGCAAGGGAAAGCCGAACACGAACACCAGCACCGGGCCGGTATAGATGCCGAGGAATTCGAGGCCGCGTTCCGAGGAAAGGCCTACCGAGCCGAAGAAGGTCCAGGACGTGCAGTAAATGGCAAGGCTGAGCGCATAGATGAAGGGCCGCGCCCGGCCGGGGCCTGACAAGGCCGAGCGGCGGTCGCCCAGGCTGGCGATGGCGAACAGCAGCGTCACATAGGCGATCGCGATGATGACGATGAACAAGCCCTGCACGCCGGCAAGATCCTCCCTGTGCCGATTTTCACCTGGCCGGGTCAGACGCAATCACAGCTTGGGCGCCAAGTCCATCGCGGCTTTCGGCGCATGCGGGCGATGTTTTCCGGCGGCTGCCCAAGGTAGGAGAAAGCGGTTGTTTTCTTTTTTTGCCGATGGTGCAACCCAAGGTTTTTGTTATGGTGTCGCCGGGTCGGTGCCGCGGGGATGGGACGGCTGTGCGGCCCGCCACGACAAGGAGGGTCGAATGCTGAAAGAATTCCAGGAATTCATTTCCAAGGGCAACGTGATGGACTTGGCCGTCGGCGTCATCATCGGCGCTGCCTTCGGCAAGATTGTCGATTCGCTGGTCAACGACATCATCATGCCGATCGTCGGAGCCATCTTCGGCGGGTTGGACTTCAACAATTACTTCTTTGGGCTTTCCTCGGCCGTCAACGCCACCTCATTGGCGGACGCCAAAAAGCAAGGCGCCGTTTTTGCCTATGGCAGCTTCATCACCGTGTTGCTGAACTTCCTCATCCTCGCCTTCATCATCTTCCTCATGGTCAAGGCCGTGAACAACATGCGCAGGCGCCTGGAAAAGGAAAAGCCCGCCGCAGCGGCAGCTCCTCCGCCGGCCGATGTACAGCTTTTGACCGAAATCCGCGATCTGCTGGCCAGGCGGTAGACGGATAGAGTTCTTCTGGACTAAAACCCCGGTCGTTCGCGGCCGGGGTTTTCTGTTTTCGTATCTGGTAAGCAGTGCTTACCAACGCCCGAGACAACGGACTTGCCCAATGACCCTGATCCAGACCCTGCGCCCCGAGGCCCTGGCTGCGCCTGAAAGCGGTATCGTCGCCGTCGTCAACTACGGCAGATTGCGCGAGGGCCTGATCCCGCTCTGGGCCGGCGAGGGCGACCTGCCGACGCCTGCCTTCATCACCGATGCCGCGTCGAAGGCGCTGGCCGGCGGCGAGACGTTCTACACCTGGCAGAGGGGCATCCCCGATCTCAGGCAAGCGCTGGCCCGCTACTATTCCAGGCATTTCGCCAAGACCTTCCCCGAGGAGCAATTCATCGTCACCGGCTCAGGCATGCATGCCATCCAGCTGGCGCTCGATGCGCTTGCGGGAGCTGGCGACGAAGTGATCTACCTGTCGCCTGCCTGGCCGAATTTCGACGCCGCCGCCGCGATCGCGGGTGCCGTGCCGGTGCCGGTCACGCTCGACCATTGCGGAAATGGCTGGTCCTGCGACGTCGAGAAGATCGCGGCGGCGGTCACGCCGCGCACGAAGGCGCTGTTCATCAACACGCCGTCCAATCCGACCGGCTGGACCGCCGACCATGAGACCCTGCGGGCGATCCTCGATCTCGCCCGCGCCAGGGGTCTGTGGATCATCGCCGACGAGATCTATTCGCTGTTCCACTATGGTCATGGCCGCGCGCCATCCTTCCTCGACATCGCGGAGGCGGAAGACCGCGTCCTGTTCGTCAACAGTTTTTCCAAGAACTGGGCCATGACCGGCTGGCGCGTCGGCTGGATCAAGACCCATCCAAGCCTGCAGCAGGTGTTCGAAAACCTGATCCAGTATTCGAACTCGGGTGTCGCCCAGTTCATGCAGCGCGGCGGGGTCGCGGCGCTCGACGAGGGCGATGCCTTCGTCGCCGAACAGGTGGAGCGGGCGAGGAAAGCCCGCGACCTGGTCTGCGGCATTCTCGGCGAAACCGGCAAGGCGCGCTTCACTGTGCCGCAGGGCGCCTTCTACCTGTTCTTCACCGTCGATGGCATCACGGATTCGCGGGCAGCCGCTTTCGAAATCGTCGACAAGGCCAATGTCGGCCTGGCGCCCGGCACCGCCTTCGGCCCCGGTGGCGAAGCGTTCCTGCGGCTGTGCTTCCATCGCCGCCTCGACCAGCTCGAGGAAGCGGCAAACCGGCTGGCAAGCTGGATGAACACTGTTTGAACAGGTGGCGGCCTCAGCCGCCCGACTTGGGCACCAGCAATGGGATGATGCGGTCGCTCTTGGCCACTGAAGGCCGTCCGGCCGAGCCATAGGGAATGCCGAGTGCATCCCAGGTTTCGACCAGCGCGTCCTGCAGTTCGGCGATCAGCGCGTCGGAATGGAACGGCGTCGGCGTGATGCGCAGCCGCTCGGTGCCACGCGGCACGGTCGGGTAGTTGATCGGCTGGATGTAGATGCCGTGAACACCGAGCAGGCGGTCGCTGGCCATCTTGCAGAGCTCCGGATCACCGACCAGCAGCGGCACGATGTGGGTTGGCGACTCCATCACCGGCAGGCCGGCGGCGGACAGGATCTGCTTGGTTCGGCTCGCCTGCTGCTGCTGGGCATCGCGCTCGACCTGCGAGCGCTTGAGATGACGGATCGATGTAGTGGCCGCAGCGGCGATCGCCGGCGGCAGCGCCGTGGTGAAGATGAAGCCCGGCGCATAGGAGCGCACCGCGTCGATGACGGCGCTGGTGCCGGTGATGTAGCCGCCCAGCGTGCCGAACGCCTTGGCGAGCGTGCCTTCGATGATATCGATGCGGTCGGCCAGGCCTTCGCGCTCGGTGATGCCGCCGCCGCGCGGCCCGTACATGCCCACCGCATGGACCTCGTCGATATAGGTCATGGCGTTGTAGCGCTCGGCGAGCTCGACGATCTCTTTGATCGGCGCGATGTCGCCATCCATCGAATAGACGCTTTCGAAGACGATCAGCTTGGCGCGTTCGCGGCCCGCCGTCTGCAAAAGGCTTTCCAGATGCGCGACGTCATTGTGGCGGAAGATCTTTTTCTCGGCGCCCGAGCGCCGCACGCCTTCGATCATCGAGGCATGGTTCAGCTCGTCCGAGATGATCAGGCAATTGGGCAAAAGCCGTGCGATGGTCGAGATCGAGGCTTCGTTGGAGACGAAGCCGGAGGTGAAGACGAGAGCCGCTTCCTTGCCGTGCAGGTCGGCCAGCTCATGTTCGAGTTCGACCAGCGGATTGCTGGTGCCCGAAATGTTTCGGGTGCCGCCGGCGCCGGAGCCCATCTTGCCGGCCGTGTTCTGGAACGCGGCGATGACGTCCGCGTGCTGGCCCATGCCGAGATAGTCGTTGGAGCACCAGACGGTGATTTCCTCGGCGCGGCCGTTGGAACGCCAGATGGCGCGCGGGAACTTGCCCGCGATGCGCTCGAGGTCGGCGAAGACGCGGTAGCGACGCTCGGCATGGAGCTGGTCGATCGCCTCCTCGAAGAAACGCTGGTAATTCATGTCGACTTCCCAATTTTGGGCGGGATCATAATCATTGGCCTTTTGGTCGTCCACCGGGCCGATTTGGTCAAAATGCCACGCCCCGGACCTGTTCCTAACGACGGCGGATCGTGGCCTATTCCCAATCCGTGGCACGCTCTTTGGTTCACTTTTGTTTCCGCATGATGCCACATCAAGTGAACGCTGGTTACATCGGGTTTAATGGGCAGAGGGCAGACTTTCCAGTAAGGCGGTTGTTGAGACAGTTTCCGATAAATCTAAGGTAAGCGAGGACGCGGATGACGGTTTTGGTGACAGGTGGCGCAGGCTATATCGGCAGCCATATGGTCTGGGAATTGCTGGATGCGGGCGAAAGCGTGGTCGTTCTCGACCGGCTTTCCACCGGCTTCGAATGGGCGGTGGCGCCGGAGGCAAGGCTGGTCGTCGGCGATGTCGCCGACAAGGAATTGGTCGGCTCGATCATCCGGGAGAACAAGGTCGACGCGATCATCCATTTCGCCGGTTCCATCGTCGTCCCGGAATCGGTCGCCGACCCGCTCGCTTACTATGAGAACAACACCTCGAAGACACGCACGCTGATCGAAACCGCGGTGCGCGGAGGCGTGCCGAATTTCATCTTCTCCTCGACAGCCGCCGTCTATGGCGGCGCCGGACTGGAACCGGTGCGCGAGGATGCCCGCCTGGCGCCGGAATCGCCCTATGGCCTGTCCAAGCTGATGAGCGAGTGGATGCTGCGCGATGCAGGCCTTGCGCACGACATCCGCTACACGGCGCTGCGCTATTTCAACGTCGCCGGCGCCGACCCGAAGGGCCGCACCGGCCAGTCGACGCCGGGCGCCACCCATCTGATCAAGGTCGCCTGCGAGACCGCGCTCGGCAAGCGCCCGTTCATGCAGGTCTTCGGCACCGATTATCCGACGCCGGATGGCACCTGCATGCGCGACTATATCCATGTCAGCGATCTGGCCGCCGCGCATCGCCTTGCGCTGCAACGGCTGCGCGCCGGCGGCGCCAGCCTCGTCGCCAATTGCGGCTATAGCCATGGCTATTCGGTGCTCGAGGTCATCGACAGCGTGCGCCGCGCCTTTGGCCATGACTTCGAGGTCAGGATGGGCGACCGGCGTCCCGGCGATGCCGCGGCGGTGGTTGCGAATTCCGATCTCGCACGGTCCGAACTCGGCTGGACCCCGCAGCGCGACGATCTCGACCAGATCGTCAACGACGCGCTGGCCTGGGAGCGCATTCTGACCGGCAAGAACTCCGCGCGGAGCTGAGCGCGCTTTCCCAGGGCCCCACAAGCCCCGAGGGCTCGCAAGGTGCGCGGCGACGCGCTATGCAAGCATTCGCGATACAGCGTGGAGGCGCCGTGCCGCGAGAGCTTTGGGGGATGGCATGAAGATAACGATGCTTGGAGCCGGCGTCGTCGGTACTGCGGCCGCCTATTACCTGGCCGCCGACGGTCACGAGGTCACCGTGATCGAGCGCCATCCGGCGCCGGCGCGGGGAACCAGCCAGTCGAATGCCGGGCTGGTGTCTCCGGGTGATGCCACCGCCTGGGCCTCGCCGGCGGCACTTAAGACGTTCCTGCGGGGGCTCTACAATCATGATCTCGGCATCAAGGTGCGGCTGCGCTTCGATCCCTATTTTCTCGCCTGGAGCCTGCGCTTCCTGCGGCAATGCACGAGGGAACGCCTGCGCGCCAACAGCAAAGTCAAGCTGCGGCTGGCCCTCTATTCGCGCGACTGCATCAACGCCATTTCAGCCGATACCGGCATCCACTATGACGAGCGCAAGAAGGGCATCCTCTATTTCTTCCGCTCGCAGCACAGTCTCGAAACCGGCACCGACAACTATCGCTATCTGGCCGAGCATGGCCTGCCGATCGAGATCGTCGGTCGCGACCGGCTGGTCGAGCTTGAACCAGGTCTTGCCGGCGTGAAGGAAAAGATCGCCGGAGGCGTCTACTCGCCGATCGACCAGACCGGCGATTCCCGCCAGTTCGTGGAAAATCTGGCCGCCTACGCCGCCGAAAAGCTCGGCGTCCGGTTTCTTTACGACACCACGGTCGAGGCCCTCGATATCGAGGGGGACCGGATCCGCGCGGTGATGACCTCGGCCGGACCGGTCACCGGCGACGCCGTGGTCATATCGATGGGTCCCGAAAGCGGTCTGCTCGGCCGGCGCTACGGCATCGACCTGCCAGTCTATCCGGTGAAGGGCTATACGGCGACGATTCCGCTGGAGGACGAGAGCAAGGGCCCGACCATGGGCGGCGCCGACGAGGATCAGCTGATGGCCTATTCGCGCCTCGGCAATCGATTGCGGTTGGCTTCGACCGCCGAATTCACCGGCTTCGACCGCACCCACAAGCCCAGCGACTTTGCCACCATGTTCAGGACCGGCAAGGACCTGTTCCCCGGTGCCTTCGACGAGAGGAAGGCGGAGCTGTGGGCAGGTTTGCGGCCAATGATGCCGAACTCGGTGCCGGTCATCGGCCAGGCGAAATACCGCAACCTTTACCTCGACACCGGCCACGGCCATGTCGGCTGGACCATGGCCTGCGGCTCGGGAAAATTCCTCACCGACCTCGTCGCCGGCCGCAAGCCGGAGATCGATCCGCAAGGGCTGGTCTACGCCAATTGACGGAGAAATTAGTCGTCGTGTCGGCACCGGGTCCATTCACCTTGTTCCCATTCGGCAAGCCAGCCGGGCTCAAGGTCGCCAATCTGTGCCAGATTTTGTTGCCGGTCGGTCAGATGGTTAAGACCGACGACTTCAAAATCTCCACAGTCCGCAGGATGATCATGCTCGCCGCACGCCAGTTGCCACTCGCCATCGGAATGACGAACAACCAATGTCACAGGCCTCTCCGATCGAAAAACGTGGCCACATACAATTGCTCTGGTTTCCGGCATTAGGACCACCAACTACGCTATGTTTGACTGCATGATAGCTTTCACAAAATCTGAGTAAAAAATGTCGGGACCGCAAGTCGCCATCGACCTTGGCCGCATCGAGCGCAACGCCCGCACCATTGTCGATCGTTGCGCGCTTTCGGGCATCAAGGTGTTCGGCGTCACCAAGGGTACTTGCGGCATGCCGCAGGTGGCGCGCGCCATGCTGCGCGGCGGCGTCGCCGGCATTGCCGAATCCCGCTTCGAGAACATCCGCCGTCTACGCGACAGCGGTATCAGCGCGCCGATCATGCTGTTGCGCAGCCCGCCGATGGCGCGTGTGGAGGAAGTGGTGCGCACCGTCGACGTCAGCCTGCAGTCGGAGCTGACGATCATCCGTGAAATCTCGCGCATCGCCGAGCGCATGGGCCGCGTCCACGACATCATGCTGATGATCGATCTCGGCGACCTCCGGGAGGGCATCTGGCCGAACGACCTCATCCCCACGGTCGAGCAGATTCTCGACATGAAGGGCGTGCGCATCGCCGGCATCGGCACCAATCTCGGCTGCTTCGGCGCCATCACGCCGACGGAAGAAAATCTCGGCCAGCTCGTCGCCCATGCCTACAAAACCGAGCGCCTGTCCGGCAAAAGCCTGGACTTCATCTCCGGCGGCGCCTCGTCGTCCCTGCCGTTGCTGCTCGAAGGCAAATTGCCGGCCGGCATCAACAATCTGCGCGTCGGCGAGGCGATCCTGCAGGGTGGTGTGGAAACCTTCCGTGACGTGCCATGGGCCGAACTCGAACCCGATGCCTGCCGGCTGACCAGCGACGTCATCGAGGTCAAGCTTAAGCCGTCACGGCCGATCGGCACCTCCGGTTACGACGCCTTCGGCAACCAGCCTGTCTTCCTCGACGAAGGCGACAGGTTGCGCGCCATCGCCAATATCGGCCGCGAGGATGTGCTGGTCGAAGGACTGAGCCCGATCGCCAAGGGCATAAGGGTGCTCGGCGCCTCCAGTGACCATCTGCTGCTCGATGTCCAGGACGCCGATCCGCCGCTCGCCGTTGGCGATCGCGTCGCGTTCCGCATGAGCTATGGCGCCATGCTTTTGGCAATGACTTCGGAATATGTCGAAAAAGCACCGATGCACGATGTCGCGGATTTCTCCGGCCGCAAGATGGTGTCGATTTCGGCCGAAGCGGAAGCGGCCCGCATCCTCGCCCGGGAGGGAACCGGCGCCCGGCTGGAAGCGATGAATTTCGATGTCGTCGAGCTGGCCGATATCGACCGGCCGCCCTCGGGCCTGATCCGGTTAGCCGCGGGCGCCGATCGTCGTATCGCCCACAAGGCGCTGACGGCGACGGCGGGCGCGACGCACTCCTTCGGCCTGATCTGGATCGATTCCATCGCCGCGCTGATGCCCGAGGACGAGGACGGCATCGACCTGCCGGAAGTGTCGGTACTGGCGCGCTCGCTTGGCCTCGATCACAAGGCCGGCGCGCTGCAGCCGCAGCTGTCGCCGGAAAACGTTGTCATCATCGGACTGCGCCATGCCGACCCGGCCGAAGTGCGGGTGCTGAAGGATTCGCGCGTCTCGGCCTTCACCATGACCGACATCGACGCCATGGGCATGCGCGACCTGATGCACGAGGCGATCCGCATCGCCACCTCGGGCACGCAAGGGTTTCACGTCAGCTACTCGCCTGATGTGACCGAATTCGCCGGCTGGGCGGCTGGTTCCGGCGGCCTCACCGTGCGCGAGACGCATCAGGCGATGGAGGCGATCGCGCTTTCCGGCGGACTGCTGTCGATGAATATCTCGGGCCTGAGTGCCGATCTGGAGCCCAGGATCGGCACCGACACGGTGAACTTCGTCATGTCGGCCTTCGGCAAGCGGATCCTCTGATCAGCCAATGGCCTCGACGGCCGCCCGCCACGCGCGCGCATACTCCGCCCAGGCCGGATCGGCCGGCGGCTCTTGTGTCTGGCCCTTGCCATGCGCGGCACCCTGATCCGATGCCAGCAGGGCGGCCCCGATGCTGGTGCCGGTAGCGGCTTCCGATGCGACGACCGCGCGGCCGGTACTGGCGGCGAGCATCCGCGTGAACAATTGGTTGCGCGAGAAAGGTCCCTCGACGGTGGTCGGGCCAGCGCCGCCGATCAGGTCGAGGCAGGTGGCGGTCATCAGCGCCAGGTAGAACGAGATGGCGGCAAAGCGCTGGCCGGGAGGGATCGCCTCGCCCTTGCGCCACGCGGCGGTGTGATGCGGAAACGGCCCCGAGCCTTGCTGGATCGAAGGCAAAAGCAGTGTCTTGCGCGCCAGCACCGCGGCGACATCGCTGTCGTTCCAGTTCTGCGCCGAACCTTTGGTCAGCAGCGAGAATTCGCGGCCGCCCATGAACCGCGCCGAGGGCACGGGGTTGCCGAGTGCATTGACATTGACCAGCGTATCCCTTGCTGGATTGAGCGCGACGGTCCTGCCGGCGACCGCCATCGACACCACCCAGGTGCCGGTCGAGACCACCGAGAAGGGCGGCGCATCGGACAGGAGATGCGGCAGCAGGGAGGCGTTGGAATCGTGCAGGCCGCAAAAGACCGGCGTTTGTGGGTCGAGCCCGGTCCGCTCGGCAAGCGCGGGCAGGATCGAGCCAAGACGGTCCCTGGCCGGCCGCACGGGTGCCATCAGGTCGCGCCAGCCCAGGCGGTCGACCAGCGCCGAAAAATCCCCCGTCCAGGGGTTCCACAGATCGGTGTGGCAGCCGAGCGAGGTGACCTCGTTGGCGACGATACCGGCCAGGCGCAGCGCCCAGTATTGCGGGTACATCAGCATCGCGGCGGCCCTGGCGAACTCCGTCGGGAAGCTTTGCTGCTGCCAAAAGAATTGCGCGCCGAGATTGAGGCCGAGCGGCAGGCGCGGCGTGCCGGTCTCGGAGAAGGGCGGGCGGATCGCATCATAGCCTTCCGCAAGCTCGTCGGGCCCGTCGAATTCATAGTCGAGAACAGGCAGCACGAGTTCGCCGGAGGCATCGACCAGCACGCCGGTCGCGCCATGGGTGGTGATCGAAATGGCGTCGATGCGCTGTTCGCGGTTGAGCGCCGCAAGGCTGTCGAGGATGAAAACCCACAGCGCTTCGACATCGTGATGCGGGTAGGGCGCCTGTCGCACCGGCGCGTTCGCCATGCGGCGCAGCGCTACCTCGCCCAATGTGGCGAGATCGACCAGCGCCACCTTGGCGTTGGTCTTGCCGATATCGATGACGGCGATGTGGCGGATCGCGCTCATTCCATATGGAACATTATTTCCAGGGGCACCGCCACCGGTTCATTGTCCGGCCTGCTCTCCATGATATCGGCCATTTCGGCCCACCAGCGCTGCATCACCGGATGCTTCGGCAGATCGTCCATGCCGTGACCATCGCGCCGCCACAGCACGCCAAACAGGATATTGGTCTCTTCGCCTGCTTGAGCAACGCGACCAGCGCCGGCCAGATTTCATCGTGGCGCTTCTTGTACTCGGCCTTCATGCCGGGCTTGAGCATCATCTTGAATGCGTATTTCTCGGGCATCAGGCCAGCCGTCCCCCGCGCAGCCGCCGCCAGACGATCGGCAGCGCAATGACGATGATCAGGAGCAGGCCTATGAAGATCGACATGACGATGCCGGGCACGTTGAGCAGGCCGAGGCCGAAGGTCACCAGCCCCATGATGAAGGCGGCGAGCACGACGCCCGGAATGCTGCCGGCGCCGCCAAGGATGCTGACGCCGCCCAGCACCACCATGGTTATGACTTCGAGCTCATAACCTTGGGCGATAGACGGCCGTGTCGAGCCGAGCCGCGAGGTGATCAGCACCGAGGCGATGCCCGACATCAGGCCGGTCAGGCAAAACAGGATGAATTTTATGCGGCCGACACGCACGCCGGAAAACTGTGCCGCGACCGGATTGTTGCCGATGGCGAAGACACGACGGCCGAAACTCGTGCGGTGGAGCATGAACCAGTAGACGACAGCCGCGATGAGGAAGAGCACCAGTTCGAACGACACCACCCACCAGACGTAACCCTGGCCGAAGAAGGCGAAGCTTTCAGGATAGCCCTTGTAGGCCTGGTCGCCGAGGATGATGAAGGCGATGCCGCGAAACAGGCTCATCGTGCCGATGGTGACGACGATGGAAGGCAGGCCGAGGCGCGTGACCAGCAGCCCGTTGAAGGCGCCGCAGCCGAGCCCGACGACGATGCCGATCAAGACAAGCACTGGCGTGCCGGCGCCGGCCTGCACCGCCATGCCCATCATGGTCGATGCCAGCGCGATGATGGCGGCCACCGACAGATCGATCTCGCCGGAGATGATCAGCAATGCCATTGCAAAGGCGATCAGACCCTTTTCGGTGAAGTTGAAGGTGAGATCGGAGAGCGAATAGGGGTCGAGGAAATAGGGTGAGGCGAAGCTGTTGATGGCAAAGATGGCGATGGCCACCACGACCAGCAGCGCTTCCCAGGAAAAGATCGCCGAAGAGAGCGGCTTGTCGAGCCGGTCGGGAATGTGGCGAGGGGCGGGGACGTCGGTCATGCCGCTTCCACCTTTCTCAGGATGATGCGGCCCTGCTGGCGTTCGCCGCGCGCGTTGAGCACGACGGCCAGGATGATGGCGCTGCCCGAAATCGCCATCTGCCAGAAGGGCGAGATGTTGATGACCGGCAACGCGTTGGAGATGATGCCGAGGAACAGCGCACCGAGCACGGCACCGCCGACCGAACCGATGCCGCCGGCGATCGAGATGCCGCCGATGACGCAAGCGGCGATGATGTTGAGTTCATAGCCGTTGGCGACCTCGACCGAGGCAATGACGTAGCGCGAAATCCAGAGATAACCGCAGAGGCCACCGATCATGCCGGAGATGCAGAAGACGATGAATTTCGTGCGGCCGACATCGATGCCGGTATAGACCGACGCCGTCGGATTGACGCCGATGGCATAGATCGAGCGGCCGAGCGCGGTGCGTGTCATCAGCACGAAGAACAGCCCGATGACCAGTATGGCGATCAAGGACAGCACGGGAATGCCGAGGAAAGCAGCGCGCTGGAAGCCGATGAAGTCGGGGCTCATCTTGTCGGCATTGACCCAGGCGCCCCCGGACAGGACGAAAGTAGCGCCGCGATAGATGGTCAGCGTGCCCAGCGTCACCACGATCGAGGGGATGTTCAACCGCCACACCAGCAGGCCGTTGATGGCGCCGAGCATCAGCCCGACGGCGAGCGCGATGACGATCAGCAGCGGGATCGGGATCGCCGGATAGGCGGCGTTCAGCATCGCCACCACCATGCCCGTGAAGCACAGATTGGAGGCCATCGACAGGTCGATGGAGCGCGTCAGGATGACGACCATCTGGCCGAGCGCCAGGATCATCAGGATCGAGGTGTCGTTGAACACCTGGCGCAGATTGCCTGCATCGGCAAAGGCCGGAAAGCGCGTCGAGATCAGCCCGATCAGCACGATGATGGCCGCGAGCAGCCAGATTTCGCGGTATTTGAGGAAAGCTTTCATGCCGCGATCCCTGCTGCCGTCCTGACCAGCGTCTCGGCGTCCAGTCCCTTGTTGTCGTAGACCGCCGCGACGAGACCCTCGCGCATGACGACGACGCGGTCGGACATGCCGAGGATTTCGGGCAGCTCCGACGACACCATGATCACCGACAGGCCCTGCGCCACAAGCTCCGCCATGAAGCCGTGCACGGCCGCCTTGGAGCCGATGTCGATGCCCTTGGTCGGTTCGTCCAGGATGATCACTTTGGGTGTCGTCGCCAGCCATTTGGCGATGACCACCTTCTGCTGGTTTCCCCCCGAAAGCGTTCCGACATCCTGGCTGAGCGAGGAGGCCCTGAGGTCAAGTCTCTCTGTAAAGGAACGGGCCAGCGAAAATTCCTCCGCCAGCCGAAGCATGCCGGATTTGGAGGTGCGGGCGAGCGAAGGGAGAGAAACATTCTGGAAGATCGGCAGGCCGATCACCACGCCCTGCTTGCCGCGTTCCTCCGGCACGTAGACGATGCCGGCCTCGATCGAATCCGCCGCCGATTTCGGCGCGATCGCCCTGCCTTCCAGCGTGATCGTGCCGCTGCTGGTGCGCGTGATGCCTGAAATCGCCTGCATGACCTCGCTGCGCCCGGCACCGACCAGGCCGTAGAAGCCGAGGATCTCACCCTTGCGCAGTTCGAAGCCGATATCGTTGAATTCGGTCGGATGCGACAGGCCGGAAACGGAGAGCACCGGCGCGCCGATCTCGGCCTTGCGCTGCGGAAAGATGTGATCGACCGCGCGGCCCACCATCATGCGCACGATCTGGCTCTGGCCGGCATCCCTGATCAGGCCTTCGCCGACCATCTCGCCGTCGCGGAATACCGTGTAGCGGTCGGCAATGCGATAGATCTCGTCGAACTTGTGGCTGATGAACAGGATCGCCTTGCCCTGTTCCTTGAGGAACTCGATGAGCAGGAAAAGCTCCTCGATCTCCTTCATCGAAAGGGCGGCGGTCGGCTCGTCCATGATGACGATCTGAGAATCGATCGACATGGCGCGCGCGACAGCGACCAGATGCTTGTTGGCGATGCCGAGATCCCTGAGCCGCGCATCGGCGTCGATATGGCCGGCATGCATCGTGTCGAGCACTTCTCGCGCATTCTTGCGCATCGTGCGCCAGTCGATGTTGCCGAAGCGGCTGCGCGGCGCATGGCCGAGGAAAATGTTTTCGGCGACGCTGAGATCGTCGAACAGAACCGTCTCCTGATGGATGGCGGTGACGCCGTGGCCGAAGGCCGCATGCGCGCTGGGCAAGGTGACGGGCTGGCCGTCAATGCTGATGGTCCCCGCGTCGGGCTGGTAGATGCCGGTCATGATCTTGACCAGCGTCGACTTGCCGGCGCCGTTTTCACCGATCAGCGCGGTCACCTGGCCTGGATAAAGCGAAAGGCTGACATTGTGCAGCGCCCGCACACCGGGAAAACTCTTGGAGATGCCGGACAGCGTCAGGCGTGGAGCCGAGGCTGCAGGCCGCTCCTTTGTCTCGCTGCGTTGGGCTGTCGTGTCCATATCCGTATCAAGCCCTGAAACCAGGTCCGTTTGAAGTCGCGGCGGGACCAAGGCCCCGCCGCGCCATTGAAGGGCGCCAGGATCAATAGATCTTGGAGAACTTCTCGATGTTGCTCTTGTCGAACTGGAAGGGCGGAGCCATCGCGGCCGAATTGGTGTCGTCGAGCGTGACCTTGCCGACGCGGCCGATCGACAGCGTCGCGCCCGGCTTGGCCTCTTCCTTCTTCACCGCCAGGTCATGGGCGAGGTAGACGGCGGAGTAGCCGAGGTCGATCGGGTTCCACAGCGCAACGGCCTGGCTGGCGCCGTTGTCGATGAACTTCTTGAACTCCGACGGCAGCGCCAGGCCGGTGACGTTGACCTTGCCGATCAGGTTCTCGTCGGTGACGACCTGGGCGGCGGCGACGACGCCGACGGTGGTCGGCGCGATGATCGCCTTCAGGTTCGGATAGGACTTCAAGAGGCCCTTGGCCTCATCGGTGCTCTTGGCCGAGTCGTCATCGCCATAGACGGTGGCGACCAGCTTGATCTTGGGGAACTTCTCCGGCAGCACCTTCTTGGCCGCTTCGATCCAGGAGTTCTGGTTGGTCGCGGTCGAGGAGGCCGACAGGATGGCGACATCGCCGCCTTCCGGCAGATAGTCGGCGGCAAGCTTGATGATGGTCTCGCCGATCAGCCCGGTGTCGGACGGGTTGAGGTGAAGCTGGCGGCCTTCCTTGGCGACGCCCGAATCCCAGGAGATGACGGTGATGCCGCGCTCCATGGCCTTCTTCAGCACCGGCACCAGCGCGTCGGCATCATTGGCGGAAATCGCGATGGCGTTGACCTTCTGCGCGATCAGCGAATTGACCACTTCGATCTGCGCCTCGGCGGTCGCCTTGGTCGGGCCGGTGTAGATGATGTCGACGTCGCCGAGTTCCTTGGCCGCCTCTTGCGCGCCCTTGTTGGCGGCATCGAAGAAGCCGTTGCCGAGCGACTTCACCACCAGCGCGATCTTGACGTTCTCGGCGTAGGCGGCATTCACGAACATGGCGGCCGACAAGGCCGCCGTCACCATCAATTTCTTCAGAAAGCTCATCGTTTTTCCTCCCTTGAGCGTTGCATTCCATCGCCGCTGCGGCGTGAGGGTGTCTCAGGCCTGCAGTGAAGATTCTTCCTTTGTCGACTTGCGGGCGACGATCAGCGTCACCCCCGCGGTTTCCAGCATCTTTGCCTCACGATCCTCGATGCCGTCATCGGTGATGACGATTGCGATGCGCGAAAGGCCACACAGGATCAGGCTGGAGCGTTTGCGGAATTTCGAGGAATCGACCAACACCACCAGTTCGTCGGCCTGGTCGATCAGCTTCTGCTCCGCCTGGATCAGCAGCGGATCGCCTTCCATCAGGCCGAGAGGCCCCAACCCTTGAGCGCCCATGAACATGCGGCGCGCGTAGAAATTGCGCGTCACGTCGTTGTCGAAAGGCGACAGGATGATGTTCTGCTCGCGATAGATCGTGCCGCCCGACAGCATCACCGTGTTCTTGGAGTGCTTGAGCAGGTGCTCGGCGATCGGGAACGAATTGGTGAAGATCGGCATGCGGCGGCCGGTCAGGAAATGCACCATCTGGAAGGTGGTGGTGCCGCCATTGATGATGATCGGCTCGCCGTCCTTGCACAGTTCGACCGCTTCGCGAGCGATCGCCCGCTTCTGCGCGGCGTTGAGCGTTTCGTTGACGGAGAAGGGGCGGCCCGCCAGCCCGATGAACTGCGGCGGCGAGATCGCCTCGGCGCCGCCGCGCACACGGCGCAGGCGTTTCTGGACATGGAGAGCAGCGATGTCGCGCCGGATCGTCGCCTCGGAGGATTCCGTCAGGTCGACCATCTCCTGCACCGTCACCACAGGTTTTTCCTGGACGGCGGACAGAATGATCCTGTGGCGCTCTTTTTCGTGCATGGTTCCTCCCTGCCTCAGCATCTAGGCACCCAAAACGAGCAGTGTCAATCATTTCCGATCATATAATTTCATTGTGCAGTGCAATATGACTGATGTTGATCGTTTGTGATTGACAAGCTCGCCTCTTGCGTAGACATTCCTGGGCGAAAAAGGAGCGCATCGTCCGCGCTCCAAGGGAGGGTTACCTATGCTCGACAAGCGCTCCGGCTCGCGCCTCGCCAATCTGTGGGATGATGCGAAGGCACAGGGGATGAGCGAGCCCGAGCTTCTGGTCTATCGCTCGAACACGCTCGGCTCCGACAAGCGCGTCACCAATTATGGCGGCGGCAATACCTCCTCGAAGATCTGGCAGAAGGATCCGCTCACCGGCGAGAATGTCGAGGTGCTTTGGGTCAAGGGCTCGGGCGGCGACAGCGCCTCGATCAAACTGGACGGCTTCGCCACCCTCTACATGGATAAGTTGCGGGCGCTGAAGGGGCTTTACCGCGGCGTCGAGCACGAGGACGAGATGGTGGGCTATCTGCCCCACTGCACCTTCAACCTCAATCCACGCGCGGCCTCGATCGACACGCCGCTGCACGCCTACGTGCCGAAGCCCTTCGTCGACCACATGCATCCCGATGCCATCATCGCCATCGCCGCCGCGAAAGATTCCAGGGCGCTGACCAAGGAGATCTTTGGCGACGTCATTGGCTGGCTGCCATGGAAACGGCCGGGCTTCGAGCTTGGCCTGTGGCTGGAGAAATTCTGCCTCGAATACCCAAGCGCCAAGGGTGTCATCCTCGAAAGCCACGGCTTGTTCACCTGGGGCGACACCCCCAAGGAATGCTACGAGACGACGATCTCGGTGATCAACCAGGCGATCGAATGGTTCGAGCGCCGCTCCGAAGGCGTGGCGATTTTCGGTGGTGAGGTGGTGAAGTCGCTCGACGCCGCTGACCGCCGTGCCGTTGCCGCCAAGCTGATGCCGAGAATCCGTGGCCTGATCTCGGAAAAGAGCCACAAGCTCGGCCATTTCGACGACTCGGCCGCCGTGCTCGAATTCGTCAACTCGAAAAATTTGCGCCCGCTGGCCGCGCTCGGCACCTCGTGCCCGGATCATTTCCTGCGCACCAAGATCCGCCCGCTGGTCATCGAATTCGACCCGGCAAAGCCTGACGTCGATGCCGTCATCGCGCGCCTCGCCGACGACATTGCCGAATATCGTGTCGGCTACCAGGCCTATTACGACAGCTGCAAGCATGCGGATTCGCCCGCCATCCGCGATCCCAATGCGGTGGTCTATCTGATGCCCGGCGTCGGCATGTTCACCTTCGCGGGCGACAAGGCGACCGCACGCATCTCGGGCGAATTCTATGTCAATGCCATTAACGTCATGCGCGGCGCGTCCACCGTCTCGTCCTATGTCGGCCTGCCCGCGCAGGAGGCTTTCGACATCGAGTACTGGCTGCTCGAGGACCTGAAGCTGCAGCGCATGCCGAAGCCGAAGTCTCTCGCCGGCCAGATCGCGCTGGTCACCGGCGGCGCCGGCGGCATCGGCCGGGCTACGGCCAACCGCCTGCTGCGCGAAGGCGCCTGCGTGGTGCTGGCCGATATCGACGAGGCGGCGCTCGCCAGTGCCAATGAGGAACTGGCCAAGGTCTTTGGCATGGATTTCGTCCGGCCGGTCCTCATCAACGTCACCTCGGAGGATCAGGTCGTTGCCGGCTTCGCCGAGGCGGCGGTCGAGTTCGGCGGCATCGACATTCTGGTCTCCAATGCTGGCCTTGCGTCCTCGGCGCCGATCGAGGAGACGACGCTGGCGCTGTGGAACAAGAACATGGATATCCTGTCGACCGGCTATTTCCTGGTCTCGCGGGAAGCGTTCCGGCTGTTCCGGGTACAGAAGATCGGCGGCAATGTCGTCTTCGTCGCCTCCAAGAACGGCCTTGCCGCGTCACCCAATGCCGCCGCCTATTGCACCGCCAAGGCCGCCGAAATCCATCTCGCCCGCTGTCTCGCGCTGGAAGGCGCGGAAGCGCAGATCCGGGTCAATGTCGTCAACCCGGACGCCGTGTTGCGTGGCTCGAAGATCTGGACCGGCGAGTGGAAGGAACAACGCGCCGCCGCCTACAAGATGTCGACCGACGATCTCGAAGAGCACTACCGCTCGCGCTCGATGCTGAAGCGCTCCGTCTTCCCGGAAGACATCGCCGAAGCGATCTATTTCCTGGCCTCCGAGATGTCGGCCAAGTCGACCGGCAACATCATCAACGTCGACGCCGGCAACGCACAGAGCTTTACGCGCTGAGCTAACGTCGAAGCGCTTCCCTTCTCCCGTCACCATACGGAGAGAAGGTGGCCCGAAGGGCCGGATGAGGGGCAGCGCTGACCGAATGCATTCTGGGAGGAACAGCAGTGTCCGAATCCATCATCTCCGCCGACATCGTCGATAAGAGCAATGTCGCGCGCAAGGCCCACCTCGAGCGCGACTACGCCTCGCTCGGCGAACGCCTCGACCGGCGCGGCATCGCCATCGACGCCATCAGGGACAAGGTCGAGAAATTCGCCGTCGCGATCCCCTCCTGGGGCGTCGGCACCGGCGGCACTCGCTTCGCCCGCTTCCCGGGCGCCGGCGAGCCACGCGACATCTTCGACAAGATCGAGGATTGCGCCGTCATCAAGCAGTTGACGCAGGCGACCCCGACCGTCTCCCTGCACATCCCGTGGGACAAGGCCGATCCGAACCGGCTGAAGCAGGCGGCCTCCCGCTTCGGTCTCGGTTTCGATGCCATGAATTCCAACACCTTCTCGGACACGAAGGACCAGAAGCTCTCCTATAAATTCGGTTCGCTGTCGCATTCCGATGCCGGTACGCGCCGGCAGGCGGTCGAGCACAATCTCGAATGCATAGAGATCGGCAAGACGCTGGGCTCCAGGGCATTGACGGTGTGGATCGGCGACGGCTCGAATTTCCCCGGCCAGGTTAATTTCGCCAAAGCCTTCGAGCGCTATCTCGATGCCATGAGGCAAGTCTATGCCGGCCTGCCGGCCGACTGGAAGCTGTTCACCGAGCACAAGATGTACGAGCCGGCCTTCTATTCCACCGTCGTGCAGGACTGGGGCACCAACTACATCATCGCCAAGGAATTGGGTGACAAGGCGTTCTGCCTCGTCGACCTAGGCCACCATGCGCCCAACGTCAACATCGAGATGATCGTGTCTCGGCTGATCCAGTTCAAAAAACTCGGCGGCTTCCACTTCAACGATTCGAAATATGGCGACGACGATCTCGATGCCGGCTCGATCGATCCCTACCGGCTGTTTCTCGTCTTCAACGAACTGGTCGATGCCGAGCTTTCCAGCGCCGAAGGCTTTGATCCCGCCCATATGCTCGACCAGAGCCACAACGTCACCGATCCGATCGAAAGCCTGATGCTGTCGGCGGTCGAGGTGCAGCGCGCCTATGCGCAGGCGCTGCTGGTCGACCGCAAGGCGCTTGAAGGTTTTCAGGACGGCAATGACGCGCTGATGGCGACGCAGATGCTGAAGGCGGCTTACCGCACCGATGTCGAGCCGATCCTTGCCATGGCGCGGCTGAGGACCGGTGGCGCCATCGATCCGGTCGCGGCTTACCGGGCAGCGCGCTACCGCGCCAAGGTCGCAGCCGAACGCCCGGCAGTCGCTGGCGGCTCTGGCGGGATCGTTTGAGGTAGAGCCGATCTCCCCCCTTGCGGGGAAGATGTCCGGCAGGACAGAGGGGAGCGCTGTCCCGCCGACGTCTCAGCTGATTGAGCTGCCTCACAATCAAACCTGGATGAACAAACGCCTGAAGGTTGGCGATCCCTCACGCCCTGTATGTCCCCACAAGCTGGCAGTCACCAACCCGTGAATGTCTTCATTGAAGATGGACTCGATCGCTCCAAGTAGCTCTTCTTAGCAAGCACCACCTGGAGAACCCGCCATGCACTTCACCCGCCGAACGCTGATCGTCCTCAGCCTTTCCATCACTTTCGCCTTTTCGCCATCGGCCTTCGCCGCGTCACCAGCACCGGCCAAGGGCGAGAACGGCATGGTCGTCACGGCCCAGCATCTGGCTTCCGAAGTTGGCGTCGAGGTTCTGAAAAAGGGCGGCAATGCCGTCGATGCGGCTGTCGCTGTTGGCTATGCCTTGGCCGTGGTCTACCCCAATGCCGGCAATATCGGTGGCGGCGGCTTCATGACCATCCGCTTCAAGGATGGCAAATCGACCTTCCTCGATTTTCGTGAGCGGGCGCCGCTTGCCGCGACCAAGACCATGTATCTCGACAAGGATGGCAACCCGGTGAAGGGCGCCAGCCTCGACGGCTATCTCGCGGTCGGCGTACCGGGTTCCGTCGCCGGTTTCGAGATGGCGCGCCAGAAATACGGCACCTTGTCCAGGCAGGACCTGATGGCGCCGGCGATCAACTATGCCAAGGACGGGTTCATCCTCAACCAGGGCGATGCAGCCTCATTCGCCGGCGGCGCTGAAAGGCTGGCGAGGGACCCAGCGGCGGCCGCCGCCTTCCTCAAACCCGGTGGCAAGCCCTATGGCATCGGCGAGAAGCTGGTTCAGCCCGACCTTGCCGCGTCGCTCTCGGCCATTTCCGAGAGAGGTCCCGATGCCTTCTACAAAGGCGCCATCGCTGACGCCGTCGTCAAGGCGAGCGGCGCCAGGGGCGGTATCCTGGCCAAGGGTGATTTCGAACACTATGCGGTGCGCGAGCTGAAGCCCGTCACCTGCTCCTATCGTGGCTACGAGATCATCTCGTCGCCGCCGCCGAGCTCAGGCGGCGTCATCATCTGCGAAATCCTCAACGTGCTGGAAGGCTATCCGCTGTCCTATCTCGGCGCCGGCTCGGCCGAGACCGTGCATGTCATGGTCGAGGCGATGCGCCACGCCTATGTCGACCGCAACTCGGCGCTCGGCGATCCCGATTTCGTCGACAACCCGGTCTCCAAGCTGCTGGATAAAGCCTATGCCAAGGACATCCGCGACAAGATCGATCCGTTCCGGGCCGGTGTGTCGCAGGATCTGATGCCGAAGGGTTTTGGCGAATCGAAGGAGACGACGCACTATTCGATTATCGACAAGGACGGCAACGCGGTCGCGGTCACCTACACGTTGAACGGCTCGTTCGGCGCCGGCGTAGTGGCGGACGGCACCGGCATCCTGCTCAACAACGAGATGGACGACTTCACCCAGAAACCCGGCGTGCCAAACCTCTATGGCCTCGTCCAGGGCGAAGCCAACGCTATCCAGCCCAAGAAGACGCCGCTGTCCTCGATGAGCCCGACAGTCGTGGCCAAGGACGGCAAGCCGTTCATGGTCATCGGCAGCCCCGGCGGCTCGCGCATCATCACCATCACGCTGGAAGCGATCGTCAACGTCATCGACCACGGCATGAACATCCAGGAGGCGATCGATGCGCCGCGCATTCATCACCAATGGCTGCCCGACACCGTCTATATCGAGCCGTTCGGCCTTTCGCCCGACACCGAAAGGCTGCTGGCCGGAATGGGCTATCACCTCGATCTCGCTGACCAGAGCTGGGGGCAGGCAGCCGGAATCCTGGTCGGCGGCAAGAGCCTGGCGGAAATCGAGAAGGGCGGTGGCGCGCGCTACAATGGCGCCATCGACAGCCGCGCGGCATCGGGCGAGGCGCTTGGATATTGACAGGCCGCAAGCCTGTTCCTTGCCTGACGAGGCCGGATTCCGCCTTTCGGGACCGGCCTCCGCTTCATGGCCCGGCAGGAGCCGTCAGGTCACCAGCGTGACGGTCGATGCAATCAGCATCAGGGCAGCGATGCCGACGAACAGCGCATAGATGCGTGGCCGGTCGAGCAGCAGCGCGTTACCCGATATCCAGGCCGACGTGGCGCCGCCCAGCGCGAAGAGGAAGCCGTTGCGATGGCCGAAAGTCATCGACGCTGCCATCAGCCCGCCGATGATCAGGGCGCCGAACACGATGATCACGGCGACCGCGTATTTCTCGAAGTCGTTGTTGCCGATCCCTGGTCCGATCGCGTTCAAATTCGGCAGGTCGTCCGGATCGAAGGGGCTCGCCGACCCGTATTCGTCTTGACCCATGGATTCTCGCATCACTTGATCTCCGCTGACCGGCAACAAACCATCAACGCCTGCCGAGCGCAACCCGATCGCACGTCCCTCTCCATGTTGACCATTATCTTCAACAGTTTCCGGCCGCGCTTGTCACCGATCTTTCGGCCACCTGGCTCGAATGCAACAGGCGTCGCCGCCCGGATGGTACGCCATCGCCCATCCATAGTGGACGGTGTCCGCGGGAGAAAGAATGCCGCCGATCAATTCAGTGCCGGTAGGCCTTAGCGGCTGCGGCGGGGAGTCGCAGCGCCCGGCAAATCCCCGCCGGATTGTTCGGCACACTGCTCTCGGGCAATGGCTGAATGCCTCGACGCGCTCCCGGGCCTGCGGGCGAGCTTCGAGTTAGATGCCGGCGAGAACCACATGTCGATCCTGCCGGTGACGGCCAACCGGGCGGTTCAGGCGGCGTTCGCGGTGCGGTAGAATTTCTACTCAGCGCGCCGGCGGCAGCTCGAACAGCTTGGCGCCGTTCTCCTGGCCGCGTTCGACATAGCCGATAATGCCGAACCATCTGGCGACATCGGGCCCCTTGAGCCAGCTGCGCGAGTGGATGGGAAGGTTGCCGGCGAGCGCCTGGATATGCCTGATATGCCGCTTGCAGAAACGGACGGTCGAGGCGCGGAAGAAATCCTCCTGCGCGGCAAACAGCGTGTCGGCGGCGTCGCTGTTTTCATGCCAGGCGATGATCGCCACGGCCTTCTCGCCCTCGACAAGCGCGTGCGCCCGGCCTTCCTTCAAATTCATCATCAGATTGTCGTAGGCGATCTTGCTGTCCTTGCCAGCCGCCGCGTACTCGTCCGACATCCGCTTGGACAGGCCATGGAAGACGTCCTCGAGATCCCCCAGCGTTGCTGCGCGTGCTCTCATTTCACCTCCTGCAGCCCCGGCAGGGAGTTTGCCCTAGGGATGGTGGGGCGCCAAGCAAATTGAATCCGACAGAAGCCCGGTGAGAGCAAAGTCGTTCCGTCGATCGATCTTTGTGACAGGGCGGGCACGCCGGCGGAAGCCTAGTCCCGATAAATTCCGAAATCAGAGGGTTGGAAAACTGCGTTCACCAGCGCCGCGCCTGCTATGACTGGCAGGTAAATAGATTTACGTGAGCACGAAGCGTGCTGCTGACGAGTTTCCCGGCGCCTTGTCCACCCCAACAAGTGTGGCGTCGACTGGCGAATGCGCGGCCCGGCTGCCTCTGCGGCCGGGCCTGTTGTTTCGCGGACCGTGCTGTCACCTAATGATTATGGGACTGCTGGAAGCCGGCCGCGTCGTATTGAGATACGCTCTTCGGATTTTTCGAGTTTTGTGGCTGGGTGCCGGCGTAATGTGTTCCGGCATTCCCATCCGGGTTGAAGGCTGAGCCCGGAGCAGAGCTGGCGTGGCCGGGGGGCGCACTTCCTGTTTGAGCAGTTCCGATTTCTTGGCTGGGCTGACCTGTTGTGCCCGTCACCGTGTGGACATTGGTGGCCAAAGCCATGCTGGTGGAACCTATGAGCAAGCCTGCCATCACCGGAATGAGGAGATGTTTCATGGTCGTTCTCCCAAAAGCATTTGATTTTGGGTGCTCGGGGTTCATGTGAGCACCCGGCGAACTAAAGTTAGAACGCTCTTCGGAGCACCATTCATCCCGACTATCGCAAACTGTGATCTGTTTGTTTCACCGTGACACGCTTTTGGCGGCTTCGGTCTCCAGGTCCTTTAAGGCATCGGGTTCTTTTAAGGCATCAGGGAACAAGAGCCTGTGGAGTCCAGTTAACCGGATATGCCAGCCAAGATCAAAGAACCACAGCCGAAGCCCGGCCCGCAGCCACCCCTCCGTCGGCCGGACAAGGAGGCACCGTCAGAGCTTGAGCATATCGATCCGCCACCGCGAGACGTGCGCGAGGCGCCGGCACCAAATCCCAATGGCGACAAGAAAGCCTAGGTTCCGACACGCGAATCGCCTGCAACAGGCGGATGCGATACGAGAGCGATCAGGGATCACTAGGGCGTAGTGACGATTTAACGGGTTGGGATTCCCAAGGAAGGGCAAATCAGATTCAACGCTGATTTTTGGAGGTCAGCGATGGACTGCGATGCGCTTCGAGAGGATCAGTGGGAACGGATCAAG
>NZ_JAPYKP010000015.1:0-64541 GCF_037179725.1 Mesorhizobium sp. Cs1321R2N1
GTCGACGCCGGGCGCCGGCTGGACATCGATGCGGCGCGCGTCGCTGATCAAGAATGCGCCGACGGCCTCCCAGGCCAGATACTGCCGGCCGGGCTCGAAGCGGAAGACGGTCGCGGCCTCCGCCGAGGGCTTGGGCATGTCGATCGGGCCGATGGCGATCTCGATGTCGGCCGCCGCCGGTTCCGCTGGCTCCAGTTCGGGCAGTGACACGTCGGATGCGATGATCAGGCCGTAGGCGCGGTAGTAACGTCGTTCTCCCGCGATCCCGCCGCGCTGGGCAAGATGGTCGAGATCGCCGCCGAACGGCTCATGGCGAGACATCATGCGGGGCTCCCGCCATGCTGGACCTGCCGCAGCCACAGCGACAGTGACGCCGAGCGCCAGACATACTGGACATCGAGCGGTGCCGCCTGGTCCGGCTGGCGCAGCAGCCGCGCATAGGCGGCGTTTACTTCCGGCAGGTTGACATAGGGCGCGATGCGACCCGCATCGCCTACCAGCAACTGCTCCAGCAGGTCGCGATGATTGCGCACCATGCCGTTGACGAGATTGGCGGTGAAATCGATCTTGTCGCGCCGCCACTGGACCGCCGCCGGCAGGATGCCCTCCATGGCCTGGCGCAACACGTAGCGGCCAAAGCCGTGACTGAGCTTCTGCTCGCCCGGCAGCCCCAGGCAGAATTCGACCAGCGGCTTGTCCCAGAACGGATAACGCGGCTCGACGCCGAAATTGGCGGCGGCCTTGTCCAGAACCTCGAAAGAATGCGGGACATATCCGTTGGACAGCATCCAGCGGTGGCTGAGCGCGTCGCTGGCCTGGATGCTGGGCGGCATATAGCCGGCTCGGTGGAACCGGTCGATGAGCTCCGTTCGCCGGGCAAGGTCCGGATTGATCAGGTCGCGCCAGCTTCGGCCACGCTGCGATTTGGCAGGCCTGCGTATCCTGTTCAGGGCTCGGTTCCCCAGCTGCCTCAGCCTGGCGATGCGCCAGGCCGGTCCGTAAATGGTGAGAAACTGGAAATAGAGGCCGAGCGTGCTGCCGCCATAGGTGTTGGAGGCGCTGCGGACCTCGCGCCAGAGGTCCAGCCATCTGCCGCCATTGGCAAGCTCGTGCAGATGGCCATGTCCCTGCGAAACGACTTCATCGCCGCCATGGCCGTCGAGCAGCACCTTGATGCCCTTGGCGCCCGCCGTCCGGTAGATGCCGCGGGTCAGCGTCAGGCCCGGCGCCAGGAAGGTGCCTTCCTGCTCCTCCAGTACCCGTTCGAACTCAGCGAAAGGCGCATAATTGCCGACAGGGATCAGCGTCGGATCGGCCTTCTGCTGATCCAGCACCGCATCGATGAAGGAGCGCTCGTCCATCGACGAACCCCTGTCGAAAACCAGTGAGAAGGTCGGCAGCTTCGGCTTGCGCCCGGCCGCATTTTGCAGCCCGGCCACGCAGGCGATCGAGGAGGAATCGAGGCCGCCGCTCAGCATCGCACCGACCGACGGACTTCCCCGCATGCGATTTCGGACCGCTTGCGAGAACAGATGAGCGAATTCTTCCGCGACATCAGACCGCGGCACTCGCTGCGATGGTTCGATCTGCCAATACCGGCGCAGCACCAGACGTTGCGCGCTGACGGTGAGGCTGTGACGCGCCGGCAGGGCGAAGATGTAGCTGTAGGGCGTGGATTGCGGGTCATCGGCAAGCCCGGCCAGGAATCCAGAAATCCGGTGCTCGCTGAGGCGCGCATCGACCCCGTCGAGGTCGAGCATTGGCCCGATCTCGGAGGCAAAGGCAAAGCGCCGCTCCGCGGCGTGGTAGTAGAATGGCTTGACCCCGAAATGGTCCCTCGCGCAGAACAAAAGTTGCCGCTCGGCATCCCAGACGGCAAAGGCGAAATCGCCTTGCAGATGCACGGGGCAGGCTTCACCCCAGCGCAGATAGGCCCGCATCAGCAATACCGCGTCGGCGACTGAGCTGTCCCTGATACCGAGCCTGGCGAGCAACTCGTCGCGGTTGTCGAGCCGGCAGTCGGCGGTGATGGCCAGCTTGCCGCCGGCCATGGTCAGTGGGCCGGGGCCCGCTTCGTCGGTCGTGTTCAGCCAGGCGTGGCCAAGCGCGATGCCGCTGTCCAGCCACCATGAGCTTCCGTCTGGGCCACGATGGCGCATGCGCGCCAGCATCTGCTGGATGCCGCTCGCCGCTTCAGCCGGCGCGGGGCCCTGTCGCAGCAGGATTCCGGCCACGCCGCTCATCGGCTGCCGTGGTCGACCAGATGGGCGAAACCATCGACGGATCCGCCAAGCACGATGTGGTTGTCGCTGACCAGCCAGGCATGCGCCTTCAATTGCTCGCCCGTGCCGCGCTCGATGCCGATGCGGACATTCGAGGCATTGCCTTGGCGCGCCAGGAGGTATTGGCCCGAAAGCGCCTGGGTCAGGCATGTGGCGCCCGGCACGAACCGTGCGGCCGCTGCAACCCCCCAGGCGACAAGCCGCAACTCGCCCATGCTGGCACATTGGCGCGCGTTGAGCCGTGTCACCACCCCGCGGACGCGGTTGTAGGAGAACAATGTCAGCCCCAGCCGGACGGCTGCGACCACCAGCAGGCAGCGGCACAGGAAAAACGCTTCCGAGCCGCTCAAGGACAAAACCCTGGCCAGGCTCCCCCCGCTAGGCCGCTGCTTCATCGGCCGGGGATGTCCCTGTGTCACAGGTCTCTGCTGCGGAACCACGGCCTTTTGTGACATCTGCCTAGACGAGGGCCTCATGCTCAAGCCTCGCAAGCCCGTTTTCCATCAAGCCTTTCAGCAATGCGTCGACGTCGGCCTTGCAGCGTTCGGCGTCGACATTGTAGCGAGCGAGAACCGCGCTGCGGATATCGGCGATCGATTTGGATTCCTGGATCAGTTCCCAGATGAAGGCCCCGACACCGTTGAGGCTGTAATAAATATTGGATTTCAGGTTGAGAAGCGCGAGGCCATTGCCGAATTCGCAAGCAACGGCGTCCTTGGTGGCCCTTACGCAATCGTGCTCGGAGGGGTTCCAGTTCATCCTAAAACCTCGTTTGCAACACACGGCCTACACGTCGTCGGTTCAAGGCGGAAAGTCGGGGATTTTCATCCCCGGCTCCATTTTGGTCTTGGATCCTGGAGGCCCAACGTCACTCCTCCAGCATCAGGCTGGTCTCAGGAGAAAGTCAGGTCGCCGATCGGGGTGTGCGCGGGAAACGAGGCGTCGAGTGCCGTGCTGCCACCGCCGCCCTGCGTGATGGTTTCAATTGAACCATGTACCGTCAGGTTTGGCGTTTCATACTCATGCTTTTCAACATTCTGTTCCATTTTACTCTCCATTAGGACTTGAAACGGCCTGTCGATTGCCGTCAGCACTTTAATGCTGCATTGCAATAGCTGCACGGCAACATTTATGAGTCAAGCCTCATTTACCTTGCGTTAATCAATTATGGGTTGCGAACGTCACCCGGTATAAGAGACTCGCCTCTTTTGAGATAAACCGCATGCAATCGGCGCTTGCTGCTAGAAGCCCTGTAAACCTTTGATTCTACTGTTTTAACGGAAAACAACGCAGGCGATTGATTTTAGATGACACTAGACTATATCCCTCTTTGAACTGACCACCGACGATAGCCCGGCGGTTGCAAAATTTTGCACTGCGAAAGGAAAGGCTTTACGGCGCCGCGGTTTTTAAGGATGCTTTGCTTCGCAGTTGCAGCATAGCGCGACGCGCAAACCGTTTTTTGGAGACTGTGCGCTCAATGGCCTTGCCGGAAAGCTCTTATGAAAGATTGCGCGCCACGGACTGCGCCAATGAGATCGCCTATGTGCAGGCCTGCTTACGATTGTATTTCGCAGGAACGGCCGCTTCGGCGGGCGAGGTGTCGCCGCCGGGCCTTTCCGTCGCTGTCGTCACCGATATCGCCAGGCTCAACAAGGTCGGTACCTTCGTTCTGAAGGCGCTGTCGCGTGCGCCGGCGAATGAGAGGCCGGCCGAGCTCTTCCAGTGGCTTGAAACCTATCGTAGAAGGACGGTTTCGATGAACGCCGCCTGCCTGATGGATTCGATGGCCATCAACGAGGCGCTGCTCGACAGGCGGATTGATTTCGTCTTCCTGAAAGGGCCGTTCCAGCAGC
Source organism: Mesorhizobium sp. Cs1321R2N1 (assembly GCF_037179725.1). Taxonomy (NCBI): domain Bacteria; kingdom Pseudomonadati; phylum Pseudomonadota; class Alphaproteobacteria; order Hyphomicrobiales; family Phyllobacteriaceae; genus Mesorhizobium; species Mesorhizobium sp. Cs1321R2N1. The sequence continues at coordinate 4,139 of NZ_JAPYKP010000015.1, forward strand.
ATCTGCTTTACGACGATCACTTCATGAAGCCCGCGGGCGATGTCGACATCCTGGTCTCGCCGGCCGGGTTCTCGAAGGCACGCGAAGTGTTGCGCTCGATCGGCTACGAGGTGTCAGGCAAGTCACGTTCGGTCTGGTGGGTCCGCTTCCTCGGCGAACAGCACATGGTTCGCGGCAATGGGCCGAAATCATCCACGGTCGATCTTCATTACCGGCTTCAGCAGCCCGGCTCGCCCAGCCCCCGCGATGCCGACGGGTTCCTGCGGCGAAAACGGCTGGTCGAGATCACCGGCGCCGAAGTCCCCTTCACGTCAGCCGCCGACACTTTGATGCTGTCCTGCATAAGCGTCGCCAAGGCCCTGTTCAACCGCGAGCCCTGCGCCGGCTATGTCTGCGATATCAGGGCCAGCGCCAGCCGACTCGACGAGGCTGATCAGCAGCGTGTGCTCGATGCCGCGGTGACCCAGGGACTGGAAGACACCTTGCTGCTCGGCCTGCGCGCCGCCGATGTGCTGCTGGGCGGCACCGGCACGCTTCTGTCGGAGCGGGCCAAGCCGATCCTGTCGCGCATCGGCAATGAGGATCTGCTCAACATGGTCATTGCGCCATGGCTGTTGTCGCTGCGCTGGCCGCAGCGGCGGACGGTGTTGTGGGAATTGTGCGGGCGGGCTCCCGTCCGCTATCTGGCCGAGGTTGGCTGGGCCGCGTCGGCGGACATCAGCCGCCGCATCTTCGAACGGCCGGCCAGTCCATGATGGCAGTGGGTATCGAACGGGTACAGGGCGAGGGCAGAACGGAACCTGTGCAAGAGGCAATTCCATGTCGATGACGAAATCCCAGGTCTGCGTGATCATCGCGGCCAAGAACGCGGCGCGCACCATCGCGGTCGCCATCGGATCCGCGCTGCGCGAACCGGAAGTGGCGGAGGTCGTCGTCGTCGACGACGGCTCTACCGACACTACGGCCGAGGTCGCCCGCTCCGCCGATGATGGCAGCGGTCGGCTTGCCGTCATGCGCCTCGACGTCAACCGCGGCCCGTCCTTTGCCCGCAATGCCGCGATCGCCCGCTCACGAGCGCCGTTCGTCAGCATTCTGGACGCCGACGATTTCTTCCTCGAGGGCCGGTTTCGCAACCTGTTTGCCGGCGCCGACTGGGATTTCGCCGCCGACAACATCATGCTTATCAGAGATGACGCGACCGGTGACGCGACCAAAATCGTCGCCCCGGATTTTGCCGCCGATCCGGAATTCCTGGATTTCGAAAGCTTCGTGGAAGGCAACATCTCCAGACGCCGCGTGCAAAGAGGCGAGCTCGGCTTCTTGAAGCCCGTGATCAGCCGTGCCTTCCTCGACCGCCACGGATTGCGCTACGACGAAAGCCTGCGACTGGGCGAGGACTATGTGCTTTACGCGCGGGCGGTCGCCCACGGGGCACGGTTCAAGGTCATCCGCTCCTGCGGTTACGGCGCCATCGTGCGCGCCGATTCGCTCAGTGGCCGCCACAAGACGCAGGACCTGAAGCGGCTGGCCGATGCCGATCTGGCGCTGCTGGCCATCGACAGCCTGCCGGAAGGGTCCAAGGCGGTACTGCGGCGGCACGAGCGGCATGTGCGCGACAAATACCGGCTGCGCAATTTCCTCGACGTGAAGGCCGAGCGAGGCCTGGCTTCGGCCGCGGCCTACGCCTTCGCAAGCCAGTCCAACCTCATTCCCATCGTTCAGGGGGTGGCATCCGACAAGCTCGAGGCGCTGTTTCGCAGTGTTGGCCTCGTGTCCAGGAACAAGCGCGTGCCGACGCTGCGGTTCCTGATGGACGGAACCAGCACGGGCAAGGGACGGTAAGGCGCGGGACCGTCCGGTGCTGCCTGCCGCCCGGAAGCGCGCTACGCAAACCATTTCGATCGGATTTATGAGTTTACGAATTGGGTGGTTGCCTCGCGGCTCCGGGGATGGCAGTCTATGTTGCGGTGCAGCAAATTGAACGGCCAGTCGAATTGGCCCCGGTCGGACTGGTCCGAAGTCTCTCTTCTTCGGCGAAGTGGACGCGGTACGAGTTTTTCAGCCCCGGTTGCGGGGATCGGCCAGTGGCCCGGCCGGAAGCCGGCCTAGAAAGCCGGCGATGACGGGAATTTAAGCTCATGGCCTCGATATTCGGCTTCAGATCAAGGGATCCTATCCGCGACAGGCAGACAGACGTTGCGCGTCTCGACCGGCTGGCGAAGCTGTTCGAGCAGGTCGCGGCTGAAATCAATGCCGAGAAAACCAGCCTGGAGAGCCGCTACCGCAAGGAGTCGACCAACGCGGCCTTCCCAGTCGAAGCCGTGGAAAACGGTTCCGCCTCCGACCGCCGTTCGTCCGAGGTCAGCGCGTTGACGCAGTCGATCTTGAACGGCGAGCGCCGCATCGCGGCACTGTCGCGCCAGGGCGGCATGATGCGCGAGCTCCGTCATTCGCTGGATGCGGTCTTCGACGAGAATGCGGCCACCGATTCGCCGGCCACGGTCGCATCGGCCTGGCGGGCAGGAGCCGGCCGGGGGTGAAAGCGGCGGCGCGGGACCGTTACGACGGAGGTGATGCAAGACTGGAGGAAGTCGGGAGGGTGATTGAAGAGGTCAAGGTTGGCCCGTTTGGAAGCGGTTCTAGCGTCGACGTTGGGTTGGGGACGCACAGCGCAAAGGTGAGTTTGTCATGAATTCGGATCCCAAAATCATGTCCACGACAGCAATCGACACCGCCCTGCATTTCGGCTGGCGGTCCGGCCTGGCAGTCGCTTTGCTGCTCGCCGCTCTTGGCAGCCTGCCGGCAACCCCGTCTCATGCGCAGGATGTCCAGTCCGCGCCCTCTTTCGTCGACGACTTCAAGAGTTTCGACCGCGAGCGCTGGTACGTTTCAGATGGCTGGACAAACGGCAGCCATCAGAATTGCACCTGGTCGAAAGGCCTGGTCCAGCTTTCCGACGGCGTTCTTTCGCTCGGTTTCGCGAAGCAGAAGACCAAGGATCGTGAGTTCGCCTGCGGTGAGATACAGACCAAGCAGCGCTTCGGCTATGGTACCTATGAGGCGCGAATGAAAACCGATACAGGCGCCGGCCTCAATGCGGCCTTCTTTTCCTATATCGGCCCGTCCGACAAGCAGCCCTGGGACGAGATCGATTTCGAGGTCCTCACCAAGGACACGTCCAAGGTGCAGGTCAACGCCTATATCGCCGGCAAGGGCAAGAACGAGAAGCTGGTCGACGTACCCGGTGGCACCGACAGTGCCTTCAACGACTACGCCTTCGTCTGGGAGAAGGATAGTCTGCGCTGGTACCTCAACGGCCAGCTTGTGAACACCATCACCGATCCTGCGAAGCTGCCCAGCCATGCGCAGAGGATTTTCTTCAGCTTTTGGGGCAGCGATACGATGAAGGGCTGGATGGGAGCGTTCGCCGATCCGGGCCGCAAGCTTTCGCTGCAGGTCGAACGTGTCGCCTTCACCGCGCTCGGCCAGCCCTGCCAATTTCCGGAATCGCTGGTGTGCAGTATAAAGGAGTTGGGAAAGACGAATTGAACCGGCAGGGCCGAGAAGTGGCCCGCTGCCTGATGGGAATCAAACCGCATGAACTTGACGGTGTTTGGAATTGGCTATGTCGGCCTCGTGCAGGCGGCGGTGCTTGCCGAGGTTGGACACCAGGTCGTTTGCGTCGACATCGACGCAAGCAAGGTGGAGCGGCTCAACCAGGGCCTCGTCCCGATCTTCGAGCCAGGCCTTGAAAGCATCGTCAGGGAGAATCACGCCGCCGGCCGCATCAAGTTCACCACCGATGCGGCGGCCGCCGTCAGGCATGGCGAAATCCAGATGATAGCGGTCGGCACGCCGCCCGGCGAGGACGGTTCGGCCGACCTCAAATACGTGCTGACGGTCGCCGAGACCATCGGCCGCGAGATGGATACCGCCAAGATCGTCGTCGGCAAGTCGACCGTGCCGGTCGGCACCTGCGAAAAGGTGAAGGCCAGGATCGCCGAGACGCTGAAGAAAAGGGGGCGCGAGGATTTGCGCTTCGACGTCGCCTCCAATCCCGAATTCCTCAAGGAAGGCTCGGCCGTCGCCGACTGCATGAAGCCCGACCGCATCATCGTCGGCACCAGCAGCGAGGACACCGAAGCGGTGATGCGCGAGCTCTACGCGCCCTTCAATCGCAACCATGAGAAGATGATCGTGATGGACGTGCGGAGCGCCGAATTCACGAAATACGCCGCCAACTGCATGCTGGCGACCAAGATCAGCTTCATGAACGAGATGGCGAACCTCGCCGAGCAGCTCGGCGCCGACATCGAGGAGGTGCGCAAGGGTATCGGCAGCGATCCGCGCATCGGCTACCACTTCATCTATCCGGGCCTCGGCTATGGCGGCTCGTGTTTTCCCAAGGACGTCCGCGCTCTGATCAAGACCGCCGAGGGCGTCAAATTCGACGCCAAGCTGCTGCGCGCCGTCGAGGAGCGCAACAACGACCAGAAATCCGTGCTGTTCGACAAGGTGCACCGCTATTTCAAGGGTGATCTCACGGGCAAGACCTTCGCGCTGTGGGGCTTGGCCTTCAAGCCCAACACCGACGACATGCGTGAGGCGCCGGCGCGTGTGCTGATGGAAGCGCTCTGGAACGCCGGCGCGACCGTGCAGGCCTATGACCCCGAGGCCATGCAGGAATGCCAGGCCATCTATGGGCTGCGTGACGACCTGATGCTGTGCGGCACCAAGGAAGCGGCATTGCGCGGCGCCGATGCGCTGCTGATCGCCACCGAATGGAAGAATTTTCGCGCACCGTCCTTCGATGCGCTGAAGGCTGCACTGACCACGCCGGTCATCTTCGATGGCCGCAACCTCTACGATCCCAAGGTCGTGGCGCGCCACGGCATCGAATATCACTCGATTGGCAGGCTGGTGGCGTGAGCAGCTGAATGCAATCACGACAGCTGTTAACCCGGCGTCGTGCGCTCCGCGCTCCGGGCAGTTTGCGCGACATGCATCAGGTCGACGGAAAATAGGCCAGCTTGAATTGGATAGCCGGCTTTGAATTCATGTAACCCCGTGCAACGTCACCAACGCGCCATCACTCCAGCTGAGCAGCGCGTCATCGTGGTGTGTGAATTGAGGCGATCATGCGATCGCTCGACGCTCACGGGCTGGCTGGCCACTATGCCACTCAATGCGACGCGCTTTAGGCGGTTCGGGGCTTGGCCGAAAACATCTTGTTGAGATTTTGCACAGGGCTATCGACCATTCTTCGGAAAATGTCGGCCACCAAAAGCGACACTGCAAGAACCATGGGCAGGACGATCCACACAGGAGCACCAATCAACGTCCCTATTTTCGCGACAGCGATGAGCACAGTGAAATGAGTGAGGTACAATGGGTAAGATATATCCCCCAGCCATATCAGCGGCGGCTTATCGAGGAAACGGCTGCTCCCGGGCGAAGCGAACGCCATAAGAATTATGAGGCCAGCACCAACTCCGGAGGAGATGTGGCTGAAAAGTAACCCGTCATAGATGATCCAACGAGCCTCCAAAAGAAGAATTCCCATGGCCCACATCAACGCAACGACAACGGTTGGATATTTGGCGACAGCTGTTTTCAGTGTGTCTCGATAGACGGCCAGGAAAGCTCCGCCGACAAAGATCGGGATATAAATGGAGGTCTGCAGAAGAGACTGCGTTACGCTGCTGGCGGTAAGGCTAAATGCTTCGGGCCAGATCGCCCCGGGCACCAAGAGGACCAACGACAAAGTTACCATGGCCTTTGGAAATTTCAGAACGCCCCAGACTATGAATGGCATCGCGATGGATATTCTTATCTCGTGTACGAGAGACCACATTATGGGCGATAGCGTCATATGTTGGGTCAGTCCTGTCATTAACAAATGACCCACGACGGACTTGATTGAAATCGCACCAGGTGGCATGTGCTGGAGCCATTCGCTGTATCCATCTCCGATGGGTTGAACGAAAAGAGCCTTTGATGCAATTATTGCCAGCAACAATGCGACGGCAAAGGGCATCCAAATTCGCACTATTCTCTTTGCGGCATAATTGGCAAAAGAATCCCGTGCCTTGAGAATAGCCAACGTCAAGACAAAGCCGCTTAATATGAAAAACACCAGTACTGCTTCGTGCCCACTCCAGAAGATGTGGAGCGGAGAATAGGTAATTACGTTTTCCCAGCGCCAGGTGAAATGGCGTGTCGCGTTTGGGTCTGCCCACACAAGCAAATCGATGCCCGGAATGGCTAACACCAAGTGGCTCGTTAGTACGACGATAGCTGCAATTCCACGAATTGCATGCAGGGAATTGAAACGGTCTTGAGTCAATATTCGCGCCCTGAATTAATCGACGTGGCGGCGGTTATCTAACTGCGAAGAAGTCCCGCTTGACATAGGCACGAAATGCCCGGCGCTGGGATATTCGAGTGCGAGCGCCCCGAAGGGTTGAAATCCTCGCACGCAGGCCGGGTGTCGGCTGCGGCGCGTAAGGTTCGACTTTGAAGACCGACGCAAGCTCCGGAAAGCGCTCCATGAGATCGGTATAAGGCTTGTGGAAACGCCATCCCCATGGCGGGACGGCAGCCTTCCAAGGTTTGGCGGGGCCGGTGAAATGGATGATCTTTGGCGCGAGAATTCCGTGGCACTTGAGCTTGGCGTAGACATTGTGGAAATTATAGGCTGGCGAGAGCGGTTCGACATTTTGCTCAAAGACGGCATTGAGCGCACTCTGGTCGTGCCGAATGAATGTGTCGCCGTTGCTGAAGAATGCGTTTAGCGCTTTGGGACCATAAATGGCCCAAGTGTCCCGGTTGCAGGCCAGCACTCCGGAGTTGAAGTAGCTCTGACGCGTGGCTCCCGCCAACACATCGAAATAGCCTTCAGGATTAAGCCCCAATCTATCGTCGGGATCGAGCCAGGCGCTACCCCTGCCGGCCGCGATCCAACCGTCCCGGACCCGATGCCGAACGAGCGGCGCAATGTCTCCAACGATTTGGATATCGCCATCAAGATAAACGATGTTGCGATACTGCGAAGGCAAATAGTCGGCTATCACGAGCCGCGCCAAAGCGGTGACTGGCACGTGGTTCTTGGCAAACGCCACGCCATCCGGTGGCACATAGGACGTGTCGGGCAGCGCGATGAAGGATATCGCCCGACCTGCACGGTTCTGAAGTGTGTCGATCAGTGCTGGATCGACACCGACCGTGTAGATCATGATGTCGGCCAACGCGTCGATGCCTTGCGCCGTCAACTGAAGTGCCGCCAGGAGTGATGGACCGAGATATCCGTTGTCGGTCACGAAGACGACCGCGGTGTCGTGCTTTTTCCCTGTCATGCCCACCGTCCAAGCAGGCTTGCGCCCCTGCCCATCAAAAGCCGCTTGCCCAGGGCAATCAGTTCAGTTTCGGGTCCTACAGGTCGTCGCATCAAATTCCACTGCAGCAATTGCGCTCCGGCAAAAGCGATCGCTCCAATGGCGATCTGTGACGCGAGGTTCAAAATCATCTCGGACGTTTCGACGCCGGATGGAAGCGCCGACCGAGAGACGAGCACGGCCGCGATCATGACTCCGGCACTTGCCAGGCTTCGCAGATTGGGGCGCACCTGTGCCAGGTAGCCAATGCCGGTGAGTTGCCGCACGACCTGAAGATTGAAAAAGATGCCGATGACCCCCGCCACCGCTCGCGCGATTGCCACGCCGGCAAGTCCACCAAGCCAAAGTCCCACGACGACCGAGGGGACGCGCAGGACGAATGCCTGAACGTCACGCTTGAACAGCAATCGCGTGTCGCCCGTTGCCATCGCCAGCGGTTGCGCCAGGCTTCCCAGGGTTTGAATGGCAAACACGGCAGACAACGCCTGGATCACGATTACGGCGGGAAGCCACTTGTCCGTCATCGTCAGCCGGACCAATGGTTCGGCGATCAGCGCCATTCCGACACCGACGGGCAATGCGATCATCGTGACGAGCGCTTGCGACGACTGGTAGACCTTCTCCAGGCCGCCGTCGTCACGGTTCTTCACATGGGCGAATGCAGGAAACAGCACCGAGGTCAAAGGAGCGATCGCCTCGCGCGTCGGCATGGCGGCGAGATTGTCGCCCACCGAATAATATCCAAGCGGGGTCTTGCCGAGGAAGGCCCCGATCAGCAGGTGGTCGAACCGCCAGTTCAGTGTGTTGATAGCCTGTGCAAGAGTCAACCAGATGGAATAGCCGAACATCTCGCGCCAGTGCCGCAAGCCGGGCTTTGGCTTGAAGGGCGCGACTACATAGGAAATGACGAGGCCAGTGAAATCCGATGCCAACGTTCCCGCAACAAGCGCCCAGTAACTTTTGAAGATGAACGCGAACACGGCCGACACGATGAGCCCGACAAGCTTCTGGGAAACTTCGACCAGGAATTGCTGCCAGAACACCAGGTCGCGTGTGAGGAGGATTCGACGCGGACTGCCAAGCCCTCCAATCAGTGTCGAAATTGCCAACGCCGCCAGCACCGGCGGCAAGCGCGGTTCCGCGAACGCCGATTCGGCCGGCATCGCGACGACCATAAGCATCGCGGCGACCGCCGCGGCACGCACCGCGCTTAGCGTCCAGGCGGTATCAAGATGTTCCTTGGTGGGATTTGGATGATGGATGAGCACAGCGCCGATCGAAATTTCGGTGACTGAGTTCAAGATCGCGAGCACTGTCCAGCCGAGGGCGACAATTCCGAAATCGCCGGGAGTGAGCAGCCGCGCTAGGACAAGCGTGCTTACCAAGCCCAGGAGATTGGTGATGAGCCGAGCCGCGGTGATCCATGCCGCGCCCTTGGCCAGTCTTCCCTTGATTCCATCCACGCGCCGGCGCCTCCAGTACACTCAGAACCGACACATCCCCGCCCGCGATCGATATTCGATCAATGTCCGATGCGACCGTTTTTATTCCCCGTCGGGTCAGGGCGCAAGCATTTATGCCGCAGTGCAGCATTAAAACGGATGTGGCTATTGTGCACCGCAGTCGGTGGGGCAAGATGGAAAAGAGCGACACACAAAAGGATCGACTTCTGATGACGCACCAGAAATGGCTGGAAGACCCTCCGCAACGGAGCCGAACGACCGAAGATCTTCAAATTGCCTTGCGGCATCGTATCAGAGAAGTCTTGCTCCCGCTGATAGCCGGACGCGGCGAGCGCATCCACCTTATTGATCCACCGGAGCATCCCAACGTCGGCGACTGCGCGATCTTGTTGGGAGAATCGGATTTTTTCAAACGCGAGCTTCCCGGCAGCCAAGTGGCATTCCACGACTGGAGTACCTACAGCCCTTCATCTGACCGACACATCGAGCGCGCATCCGTTCTCTTGATGCATGGCGGGGGCAATTTCGGGGATATATATCCTCACCACCACGAGTTTCGTTTGAAAATCCTTCGGCGCTTTCCCAATCGACCGACCATCCAGCTGTCTCAAAGCATCCATTTCGACTCACCGGCGGTGTTGCAGGAGACGCGTGACGCCATCGCCGCGCATTCCGATTTCACATTGCTGGCTCGTGATACAAAAAGTGAAGCCTTTGCCCGGGCGAATTTCGATTGCCAGGTGGTGCTCTGTCCGGACATGGCATTCGCCATGGACCGGATCGTCCGCAAGCCGGCAAATGTGGACGCGTTCTGCCTGTTGCGCACTGACAAGGAAGCGGTGGCGCCGCATGAAGAAATCAAGAGGCAGCTGAACCAGATGGGGCTTTCCGCGGAGGCGAGAGACTGGTTGGATGATCCCAGAACCGCGGCTCGATTGGGGGACATATTGTTCTCCAAATTCACGCGTAAGTTTCCTGCCGCCTATCCGCTGCTGGCGCCCTTGGCGCTTATCGCACGCCGACGCTACGCGGAGACCCGGCTGAGGGTCGGTATCGATCTGTTGAGTCGCGGGCGTATTGTGGTCACCGATCGGTTGCATGCTCATATTCTGAGCACGCTTCTCGGAATCCCGAACGTCGTTTTCAGATCCTTCGATGCCAAAGCTGCTGCTTTTTACGACACCTGGACACATGCGGCGCCCATCTGCCGGCTAGCTGATGGTCCCTCCGACATGGTCCATGCTGTCCAAGCCGTGATGCCGCCGAAATGAGCCAGATCATTGGAATGCCGGATTGCAGCTCTTCGCCGCATTACGCGGCGGTGATCCGCGCATATCAATGCACGCCGCTCCTGATCGAAGTGATAGAAGCGCTGCGAAGACAAAGCGTGCCTCCGAAACGGTTGATCATCGTGGATTCGTCGCGCGATCCGGCCGTATCCAGCGCGTTTGAAGAGCTTGGTGCGGATATCGTGACATATCCTTCCGAGGAGTTCAATTTCTCGAAAGCGATCAATCTCGGTGTCGCAGTCAACGACCAGCCTCTCACGCTCATCATCAGCAGCCACATGCTCATTCGGGCGCCTGACCTGATAGCGAAAGGATGGGACGCTGGTCTTAGTGGGGGCATGGAGATTGTCTACTGGAGGCATCCACCAGCACAGGATGCCCCACACGAGTGCCATACCGTTATGACCAATCACAACTTCAACGGCAGAAATGGCCTGTCCAATACCATGGCCATGATCCCTACTCGACTGCTGCGAGAGCGTCCCTTCCGAGAGGAGGTCTTTTCGGCCGAGGACCAGGAATGGACCAAGTACTATTTGGCATCCCGCCGTCACGCGATGTTGCGCATCGACACCAGGGATGTCAGCTACAGCAATCCCAACCACAACGCCGAGACATGGAGCGAGACCAAGCTTCTGCGGGAGGAATTGGCAATTGGATACTTCGTCAATCGGCGGCTACTTTTGCCGGACAGGATCATCGCTCGGCTTCTGCGAGGTATTCTCGCCACTTTGCGCCGCCGACCAGAAAAAGCTCGAGTGCATTTCGGCTTTGCCTGGGCCATGACTAAAGCAAATTTCAAGCAACCAAGTGCAAAGTCGCGATATTTTTGAGCCGTGGAGCATCTCCCGGGGCGTGGCGGCTGACATTTTTGGCGTTCGAAGATCAGAACGGCTTTTTTTTGAGTTTAAGGAGCGGTGATGAGAAATTCTGTTGATGAGAATATCAACGTAGTATGCGTGTCCGATACAAACTATGTACCGCATCTAGTTACACTATTGAAATCAGTCCAATCAAATTCTGGTCATGATGACACCTTCACGGTGCATATTATACACGACGCTATAAGTGAAGATTTGCAAAAATTAATATCGGCCGAATTGAGAGGGATGGAGGTTCGCTGGTATTCAATTGTCGGCCACGACGCTCTGACGTTGCCTCCTCTTCTGCAAATAAGCCGCGCTACATATTTGCGTCTTATCATGGACGAGGTTCTGGATGAATCGATATCTCGTCTCATATACCTGGATATCGATATGGTTGTGACGGGCAGTCTGAAAGAGCTTTGGCAATGTGATTTGGGCGACTGTGTTTGTGCGGCTGTTCCTGATCCTGGTATAAATATCGAAGCGTTCGCGCAGAAGTATAATTTGAACCCATCCGGTCAATATTTTAACGCGGGGATGATGGTATTTGACATGCGGCGCGCTCGTATTGATGGAATTCTGAGAGGTGCATTGAATCTGTTGCTGGAGCATCCATCCAAGTTTGAATATGCCGATCAGGACGCCCTGAATGTCGTGTTGTGGGGTAAGTGGAAGCAGGTGGATGCGACTTGGAATTTCCAGAGAGAGTTTATGTACGATGATCTAGCCGCATGGCGCGTGATGTCGAGAGATAGGCATACCGTGCCGAAAATCATCCACTTTACGGAGAGCGTTAAGCCGTGGAAGGCTGGAGAGTGGCACCCGTTTGCGTGGCTTTATTGGAAGCACCTGCTCCGGTCGGGATTCGCCGGGGAGGTCATGCGAAAAGAGAACATCAGGTATCGAGACATTATCAAAATGTGGCTTAAGTACCTATTCAAGAAACCGAATTTGGCTCGGGGCTCAGCCAATCCGTAGGGCGCCATCCTGCTTCGTCTCGATCCACGCATTTTATGCTGCAGCGCAATATGCACTATGCACAAATTTATCGCCAGTCGATGGTCTTCCGCGGCCTGACTCCCCAAGGGAAACGTCCAGAGCTGGCAAGCCTTTGAAACGACGTGATAAATCCATGCAGAGCGTGTGGTTCTCCTGACTGTTTGGCATTCACCTTGATCAACGCGCCGGGTCGATTTTTGCTACGCCGCAGCAAAAATGTTGCGATGCAGCAAGAGCTGTACTAGGCTCCCCTCGGGTGGGTCAAACAGCGGTCGAGTTTTCATGCTGCATGTCTTGTACCTTGTACACGATGTTTCCGATCCGGCGGTTCGCCGGCGGATCACGATGCTCCGGACAGGTGGCGCCCAGGTCACCCTGGCTGGCTTCCGCCGTACCGCCACCCCGGTTGCCGATATCGAAGGATTGCGGCCGGTCGACCTTGGCGCGACGCGTGACGGCCGATTCGCGCAGCGTCTGGCGGCCGTGGCGAAAACAGCAGTTTCGATAGGTTCGAAGCTCAAGGGCATGCCGAAGCCCGACATCATCATCGCGCGCAACCTGGAAATGCTGGCGTTGGCGCGCCGGACAAGGTCGGCTTTCGGCGCCGCGGTCCCGATCGTCTATGAATGCCTCGACATTCATCGCCTGGTGCTCCGCGACGATGTCCTGGGCAAGGCGCTGCGCGCCACCGAGCGCCATCTGGCGCGGGACGTGAAGCTGCTGGTGACCAGTTCGCCCGCCTTCATCGTCAATTATTTCAAACCCTTCCGCCAGGTCGCGGCACCGGTGGAACTGGTCGAGAACAAGTATTTCGAGGCAGCGGCTGTTCTGCCTGGCGAACGCGAGGCGGTGGAAGGACCTGGCGCCCCGCCATGGCGTATCGGCTGGTTCGGGGCGCTTCGGTGCCGCCGCTCGCTCGAACTGCTGGCCGGCTTCACGCGCCGTATGGAGGGCCGGTTCGAGATCGTACTGCGCGGCCGCCCGGCACTTTCCGAATTTCCGGATTTCCATGCCTTCGTCGATGCCGAACCTTACCTGTCGTTTCGCGGGCCGTATCGCAACCCGGAGGACATGGCGGCGATCTATCAGGACGTCCATTTCTCCTGGGCGATCGATTTCTTCGAGGAGGGACAGAACTCCGAATGGCTGCTGCCCAACCGCCTTTATGAAGGCTGCCGCTTCGGCGCGGTGCCGATCTCGATGGACAACACCGAGACCGGACGGTTCCTGCGGCAGCGCGAAATCGGCGTTTTGTTGCCGCAGGCCACGTCCGAGGCGCTGGAAACAGCACTTGGCAGGATGGAACAACACCGCTTCGGCAGGCTCAAGGCGCGCGTGCTGGCCCACAATCCGAGGATGTGGAGCTACGATCGCGGCGACTGCAGCGCCCTGGTCGAGAAACTTCGCCGACTGACCATCGCGCGCGAGCCTTTCACAACCGAAGTTTTGGCCTAGGAGAAACATCGCCCGATGACGCAAGCGCCTGCCGCCAGCCTGATCGTGATCCCGTGCCTCAACGAGGCAACTCATATCGGTGCGCTGCTCGACCAGCTCTGCCCCGCGGCGGAACGGCTTGGCGCGCGGATCCTCGTTGCCGATGGCGGCAGCACCGACGGTACGCTGGCAATTGTCGGCGAGCGCCAGAAGAACGATCCGCGCATCATCCTGCTTCACAATGAAAGGCGCATCCAGAGTGCCGCGATCAACCTGGCGGTGTCCAAATTCGGCGAGGGCGCGCAATATCTGATCCGCATCGATGCCCATGGCGGTTATCCCGACGACTATTGCGACCGGCTGATCGAGGAGGCGCAGGCCACCGGCGCCGATTCGGTGGTGGTTTCGATGCTGACCAGCGGCAGCGGCACCGTGCAGAAGGCGGCGGCGGCGGCGCAGAACTCCAAGCTCGGCACCGGCGGCTCCAAGCATCGCCACCTCTCCGCCGGCGAGTGGGTCGACCACGGCCATCACGCGCTGATGCGGATATCGGCCTTCCAGGCCGTCGGCGGCTATGACGAGACGTTCAGCCACAACGAGGATGCGGAACTCGACTATCGGCTGAGGCAGGCCGGCTACAGGATCTGGATGAGCGGCAGGACGCAGATGGTCTACTATCCGCGTACTTCGCTGCGCGGCCTCTATTTCCAGTACCTCGGCTACGGCCGTGGCCGGGCCAAGAATGTGCTGAAACACCGGGTGATCCCGAAGGTTCGGCAGATGGTGCCGTTGGCGGTCTTCCCGGTGGTTCTGTTGGCGGCCTTCTCCTTCGTGCACTGGATTGCGGCGCTGCCGCTGTTGCTGTGGGTGGCGGTGTGCCTGGGCTACGGCCTGGTGACGGCCATCAGTCAGCGCAATGCCGATATCGCGCTTGCCGGCGTCTCGGCGATGGTCATGCATTTCGGCTGGTCCGTCGGCTTCTGGCTGCAGCTTCTCGGCCTCGGCGCGTGGCGGAGGGCGGCGTGATGGTGGCTGGGGCCAGGAACCGCAGCATTGACATCGGCGTGTGCACGTTCCGGCGGCCGGAACTGGCCGACACGCTGCGCTCGCTCGCCGCGCTTGCCATGCCTGACGGCTTCGAGGTCGGCGTCATCGTCGCCGACAATGACGACACGCCAAGCGCCAGGGCGTTGGTGACGGCGCTGTCGCAGGAATTGAAGCTGCCGGTCCGCTACCGGCATTGCCCGGCGCGTAACATCTCGATTGCCCGCAACGCTTGTCTCGACGCCAGTAAGGCGGATTTCCTGGCCTTCATCGACGACGATGAGACCGCCACCGCCCACTGGCTCGCCGAACTGGTGGCGATGGCTGAAAAGAGCGGCGCCGCCGCGGTTCTCGGCCCGGTGCGCGCGCTCTATCGCCCGGATGCGCCGGACTGGATGCGCCGCGGCGATTTCCATTCCACCTTGCCGGTTCGCGTGCGTGGCGAAATCCGCACCGGCTACACCTGCAACGTCCTGCTGCGCATGGGATCGGACAGCCTGCGCGACCGCCGCTTCAGCCTGGCGCGCGGCCAGACCGGCGGTGAGGACACCGAATTCTTCGACCAGATGCACAAGGCAGGCGGCCGGATCGCCTTTGCGCCGGAAGCATGGGTGGACGAGGCGGTGCCGAGGGCCAGAGCCGCGTTCGACTGGCTCAGCCGCCGCCGTTTCCGGGTCGGCCAGACGCACGGTCATCTCCTGGGCCACAATGCCAGCGGCATCGCGCGGGTGAAGCAGGCCGGCCTTGCCGCGGCAAAGGCCGCTTATTGCTTCGCCGCCGCACTTCCGGTTGCCGCCAGCCCGATGCGCAGGAACCGCAGCGTACTGCGCGGCATCATGCATGTCGGCGTCGTCAGCGGCCTTGTCGGTGTCCGCGAACTGCGCCTCTACGGCCAGCCTTCACCAGGGGAAGGGGGCAAGCATGCAGCCTGATGGTGCCTTTGTACCCGATGTTTCTTTTGTGATTGCGGCCTACAACGCCGAGGCAACCCTTGATCGGGCGATCGCCAGCGCCATCGCCCAGAAGGGTGTCAGCCTCGAAATCATCGTCGTCGACGACAAATCGCGTGACGGCACACTCGATGTGGCGCGAGCCTATCCCGAGCACATCGTACGCGTCGTGGCGCTCGAAAAGAACAAGGGCCCCGGTGGGGCCAGGAATGCCGGGCTCGACGCCGCGCGCGGCAGGTGGATCGCGGTTCTCGATTCCGACGACGCCGTCTTTCCCGGCCGCATCGCCGCCATGATAGGCCGCGCCGAAAAGGCGGACGCCGAGATCGCCGTCGACAATCTCCAGGTCGTCCGTGAGGACGGTGTGGTCGAGGACGCGATGTTCCCGCGCCAGTATCTGGAAGGTCTGCGCGAGATAACGCTCGCCACCTACATCGCCGGCAACGTGGTCTTCGAATCGAAATTCAATTTCGGCTACCTCAAGCCGATCTTCCTGCGCAGTTTCCTCGACGAGAACCGGCTGCGCTATGACGAGAAACTGAGGATCGGCGAGGACTACATCCTGTTTGCCGACGCCCTGGCCAAGGGCGGCAGATGCGTGGTCGAGCCTACTGTCGGCTATGCCTATCATATTCGCAGCGGCTCCATCTCCCGTGTGCTCGAGCTTCATCACGTCGAAGCGATGCGCAAAGCGGATGCGGTATTCGCTCAAACCCACCAGATGGATGAGGCTGCGCAGGCAGCGTTCGCCCGGCGCGGCCGTAGCCTGCGCAAGGCGGCCTCGTTCCTGGCGATGGTTCAGCACATCAAGGCGCGGTCCCCGCTCAAGGCGATACGGACTGCGCTCAGCGACCCGGCGGCGGTCGGGCATATGGGCATGCCGATCGCCGTGCGGTTGCGAAGAGTAGCGGCACAGTTTGCCGTTGGGGTGGGGAGGTGAAGATGCAGGCACATGGAGGGATTTTTCGTGGCCTGTGAATGGACTGAAGTCGATCTCCTCAGAAGGAATTTGCGATGAAGAAAATCAGGAAGGCCGTGATACCGGTGGCGGGGCTTGGAACAAGGTTCCTGCCGGCGACCAAGTCGATGCCGAAGGAAATGCTTCCCGTAGTCGACAGGCCCGTCGTGCAATATGCGGTGGACGAGGCCTTCGAGGCCGGCATCGAGCACATCGTGTTCGTGACGGGCCGCAACAAGGCGGTCATCGAGGACTATTTCGACCTCCATCCGGAATTGATCGGGATCCTGGAGCAGACCGGCAAGAAGGCGCAATTGCAGTCGCTGGAAAGCCTGCTTCCGGTGGCCGGCGCCACCTCCTTCATCCGCCAGCAATCGCCGCAAGGCCTCGGCCATGCCGTCTGGTGCGCGCGCGAGGTCATCGGCAACGAGCCCTTCGCCCTGCTTTTGCCTGACATGGTCTCCTTCGGAGGGCGCGGATGCCTGGCCGAGATCACCGATCTCTATGCCGAGACCGGCGGCAACGTCATCGCCGTCGAGCGCTGCGATCCGACCGAAACCAACAAATATGGCATCGTCGGCCGTGGCGCCGATATTGGCGGCGGCTTCGAGGTGACGGCCATGGTCGAAAAGCCGGCGCCAGCCAACGCGCCGTCGAACTTCTACATCAACGGCCGCTACATCCTGCAGCCCGAGATCTTCCAGCTTCTGGGCAACCAGCAACGCGGCGCCGGCAATGAGATCCAGCTGACCGACGCCATGGTCCGCCTGTCGCAGGAGCAGCCATTCTTTGCCCAGCCTTTCAAGGGCCGCATGTTCGACTGCGGTTCCAAGGAAGGGTTCATCCAGGCCAATATCGCCTTCGCGCTGGCGCGCGACGACATGAAGGGCCCGGTTTTCGAGATGCTCCGGGAGTTCGTCCGGACGCATGAACGCCAGGAAGAAGCCGCATAATGCCCATCTTTCGGGAGCATTGTCGGATGGCTGACGGCGGAGGGGCCGGTCGGCTCCTCGCTGTCCGGCACCAAGCGTGTGTCGCGTCCGCCAATGCTCCCGATCTTTCTGGGGCCCGCGAGCGAGACAAGCCAGAATTGGACCGAAGATGAATTATGCCAATTTTCCTCTCGACAAGAGGATGCCATTGCCGAATTCGGACGCAGGAGACGGCGACGACTTCATCGATATCGAGCGGCTGCTTGGCATGGCCGCACGGCAGGCCAAGGTGGTTGGCGTGTGCGCCATCATCGGTCTTTTCCTGGGCTTGCTCTATCTGCAGACGACGCCGCCAAAATTTGTGTCGGTCTCCAGCGTGCTGATCGATGAGGGGCTGAACAAGATCGTCGACGACATCTCGGCGACATCGACAACCATGCAGACCGATTCGGCCATCCTGAGCCAGATCGAGATCCTGACCTCGACCCGGCTCGCCGCCGTGGTCGTCGACAAGCTCAAGCTCGACCAGAACGACGCGTTCATGAACCCGCCCCAGTCGGCGCTTGCCCAGGGCGTCGGCATGATCCGCGGTCTGATCCAGTATGTCCATCCGGGCCAGGCCACGCCGGGCGTCGGCGATATCTCCAAGCTCGACCCCGCCGCGCGCGATGCGCTGATCGCCACGTCGCGACGCGACTATGCCATCCTCAAGCTGCAGAACGAGATCCGGGCCGATCGCGTCGGGCGAAGCTACGTCATCGCGCTCGGCTATCAGGCGACGGATCCGGGTTTGGCGAAAGCCATCACCAAGGCCTATGCCGACGCCTATCTCGCCGATCAGCTCGATGCCAGCTTCGACGCCACCGAGCGCGCGGCGGTCTGGCTGCAGGGCCGGCTGACCGAACTGCGCGAGAGCTCGCAGCAGGCATCGCTGGCGGTCGAGAAATTCAGGGCCGAACATGGCCTGTCCGCCAACAGCGACGGCCAGCTGATGAGCGACAAGCAGCTCGCCGACCTGAACGCCCAGCTCATCGTGGCGCAGGCCGACACGGCACGTGCCAGCGCCCGCTATCAGCAATACAAGTCGATCGTCGACAGCGGTTCGGACAACGCTTTCAAGGACGCCGCCATATCCAGCGACCAGCCAAGCAGCGCAGTCATCGCGGCGCTGAAGACGCGCTACCTCACCGTCGCCAAGCGGCAGCAGGATGTGGAGGCGAATTTCGGCCCCCAGCATCCGCAGGCGGTGGCGCTCGCCAAGGAGAAGGCCGACATATCGGCGCAGATCTTCGGCGAACTGAAGCAGCTGACCCAAAACTATCGCAACGAGTATGAGGTGGCGCTGGCGCGCGAGACCGCGCTCAGGGCCAATGTCGCCGCCGCGCAAGGCAAGAGCTCCATCGACAACCAGTCGCAGGTGAAGCTGCGCGAGCTCGACCAGAAGGCGACGGCGCTGACCACACTCTACCAGACGTTCCTCGGCCGCTACGAGGAAGCCGCGCAGCAGCAATCCTTCCCGGTCGGCAAGATCCGCATCATCTCGGATGCGTCGACGCCGCTTGCCGCCTCGAGCCCGCGCACCGTCATCGTGCTCGGCCTTTCGCTGGTGCTCGGCGTTCTGATGGGCGCCGGCTTCGGCGGGCTCAACGAGTTCAACGAGCGGTTCTTCAGGACCGGCGACGAGGTGCGCGACCGCGTTGGCCTCAAATTCCTCGGTTACCTGCCCATCATCGGCAGCAAACCGAAGGAAGACAAACCGGACGAGCCCGATCTCAAGGTCGCCAGATCGCCGGCTGCCATTGAAAGGCGCGCGCGAATGCGGGTAAGCATCGACGCTCCGGCGTCGATGTTCTCCGAAACGCTGCGCAGCGCCAAGATCGCTTTCGATGTCGTCATGGAAGGGCAAGCCAGCCGAGTCATCGGCGTGGTCTCGGTCCTGCCCGGCGAAGGCAAGTCGACGGTCGCGGCCAATCTCGCCGGTCTGCTCGCCGCCAACGGCGCCAGGACGCTGCTCATCGACGGCGACCTGCGCAATCCGGGCCTCAGCCGCAGCCTCGGCATGGAAGCCGAGCAAGGGTTGATGGAAGCCGTGGTGAGCGGTCAAACCTGGCAGTCCGTCGGCAAGATCGACAGGCAGACCAAGCTGGCGATCATTCCGGCGGTGTCGCGCGGGCATTTCTCGCATACCAGCGAGCTTCTCTCCTCGGCCGGCATGCGGCGCTTCATCGAGAACGCCAAGGAGACGTTCGAATACATCGTCGTCGATCTGCCGCCGCTGGGGCCGGTGGTCGATGCCAAGGCCTTCGCGCCGCTCGTCGACGGCTTCGTTCTGGTCGCCGAATGGGGCCGCACGCCGCGCGCCATGGTGCGCTCCATGCTGGAATCCGAACCCTATGTCGCCAACAAGATCGTCGGCGCGGTGCTGAACAAGGTCGATCTGAAGAAGCTGGCCAAATACGGATCGTTCGGCGCGTCGGAGAAATTCTTCGACAAGTACTCGACCTACTATCTCGACAAGTCGGAAGTGCGGTCGAAGACGGCGGCCTGAGATAGGCCGCCGCTCTCATTTCGAGATTGCGCAAAGTTTCGGCCGTCCCGCCCTGCGGCCATCACAAAGTTCGCAGCGCCGCAACATCGCGGAACGGTAGCGCCACCCAGAAGCCGGCAGTGCTCCCTACACGCCGATGCCACGCGCCTTCAGCGCCGCCGTGATTTCCTCGAGGATGGCGGGGTCGTCGATGGTCGCCGGCATCGTCCACGCTTCCTTGTCGGCGATCTTCTGCATGGTGCCGCGCAGGATCTTGCCGGACCGCGTCTTCGGCAGCCGCTTGATGGTCACCACGGTCTTGAAGGCGGCGACCGGGCCGATGCGCTCGCGCACCAGCGCGACGACCTCCTTCTCGATGGCGCCGCCTTCGCGCGCGACACCGGCGTTCAGCACCACGAAGCCCAGCGGAATTTGGCCCTTCATCGCATCGGCGATGCCGACGACGGCGCATTCGGCGACGTCGGGATGGGCGGCCAGCACTTCTTCCATCGCGCCGGTCGACAGCCGATGCCCGGCGACGTTGATGATGTCGTCGGTGCGGGCCATCACGTAGAGATAGCCGTCCTCGTCGATCATGCCGGCATCGGCCGTCTTGTAGAAGCCGGGGAACTCATCGAGATAGGCCTGGCGGAAGCGGGCATCGGCATTCCACAGCGTCGGCAGGCAGCCCGCCGGAAGCGGCAGCTTGATCACGACATTGCCCAGTGTGCCGCGCGGCACCTCGTGGCCGGCATCGTCGAGCACGCGGATGTCGTAGCCCGGCATCGGCACACCGGGCGAGCCGTATTTCACCGGCAATAGGCCGAGCCCGGCGGGGTTGATTGTCATCGGCGAGCCGGTCTCGGTCTGCCACCAATGGTCGATCACCGGCACGTTGAGCTTCTGCTCCGCCCATTTGATGGTTTCGGGGTCGGCGCGCTCGCCGGCGAGGAACAGCGTGCGGAATTTGGACAAATCGTATTTCGGCACGAACTCGCCCTTGGGGTCCTGCCCCTTGATGGCGCGGAAGGCGGTCGGCGCGGTGAACAACGCGACCACGCCATGCTCCGAGATCACCCGCCAGTAGGTGCCGGCATCGGGCGTTCCGATCGGCTTGCCTTCGAACAGCACGCTGGTACAGCCATGCAGCAGCGGTCCGTAGACGATGTAGGAATGGCCGACCACCCAGCCGACGTCGGACGCCGCCCAGAACACTTCTCCCGGCTTGACGCCGAACTCGTTGTCCATCGTCCATTTCAGCGCGACCATGTGGCCGCCATTGTCGCGCACGATGCCCTTGGGCTGGCCGGTCGTGCCCGACGTGTAGATGATGTAGAGCGGGTCGGTCGCCAGCACCGGCACGCAGTCGACATTGGCGCCGGCCGCCCGTTCGCGGGCGACGGCGTCGGCATAGTCGATGTCGAAATGGTCCTTCAAATCGCAGCGCAACTGGTCGCGCTGCAGGATCAGGCAGGCGTCCGGCTTGTGGCGGGACATCTCGATCGCCTTGTCGAGCAGCGGCTTGTAGGCGACCACCCGGCCCGGCTCCAGGCCGCAGGAGGCCGAGATGATCAGTTTCGGTTTTGCGTCGTCGATGCGGGTGGCAAGCTCATGCGAGGCAAAGCCGCCGAACACGACCGAATGCACGGCGCCGATGCGGGCGCAGGCGAGCATGGCGATGGCCGCTTCGGCCACCATCGGCATGTAGATGATGACGCGGTCGCCCTTGCCGACGCCGCGGTTCTTGAGCACCGAGGTCAGCGCCACCACTTCGCGTTTCAACTCGGCATAGGTGAACTTCTTCACCGTTCCGGTGATGGCGCTGTCATGGATCAGTGCGATCTGGTCGGCCCGCCCGCCGGCGACATGCCGGTCAAGGGCGTTGTAGCAGGTGTTGCAGGTCGCGCCGGTGAACCAGCGGCCATAGACGCCGGCGGCGGCATCGAACACCTTGTCCCAGGGCGAATACCAGTCGATGGCCTCGGCCGCCTCCGCCCAGAATTTTTCCGGGTCGCGTTTCCAGCCGTCATAGACCTCGTGATAGCGTGAAGCCATCCGTAACCTCCCCAGGAACGATTTGCGGTCCTCGGCAATAGCCTATGTTGTTTCTTCGGGCGATGTCTCCCTGCATTTTCGTCTCAGTCGGCCGCGTCTTGACCTGACACGCGCGGTGTCGTGAAGTGGCGGCTATCGAGGGGGGTGAACGAATGCACCATCGGTGGTCTATCGCGGCAAGGCCGGCGATTGGGCTGGCAATTGGCGTGGCACTGGCGGTTTCAGCCGGGACCGCTCATGCCGGAGATGCCGCGGCACGGCGTATCATCGGCTTCTCGCCCGATGGCGTCTATTTCGCCTTCGAACAATACGGAACGCTCGACGCCGATGCCTCGGCCTCCGGCTATTCCGAGATCGATATCATCGATATCAGAACCGACGAGTTCGTCGGCGGCAAGCCGATCCTGATCGTCGACGAATCCGAGGAGTCGACGCTGAGCCTCGATCAGGCAAGGGCGCAAGCGACCGCCAAGGCAGGACCCACCCTTGCCAAATATGCCATCGCATCGCGCGGCAAGCAGACGGCTTCCGACAAGTTCACCTTTCCCGGTGAGATGGTCCCCTACAACGACATTCCCCGCCTTGAGCAGGTGTCACAGAAATGGCTTTCGCCGCTCTATGACGAAACCGGGGTTTCGACGATCCGGCTGGAACAGATTCTGGCCGGCAGCACGGCCGATTGTTCGGCGAGCTTCGATGACACCCAGCAAGGCGGCACGTCGGGCAAGGCGCTCGGTTTCCGGCTGCCAGGACGGCAAGCCTTTCAGGACCTTGCATGAGGACAAGGCCGTGCCTGGCTCGAGGAACTGCCCGAGCTCCTACAGCCTGTCGGAATCCTATGAATACACACCGGCTGGCAAGCCGGCGGTGATCGTCGTGCTGGTGCAGCGCTTCAGCCAGGGCTTTGAAGGGCGTGATCGCCGCTTCATCGCCGTGACCGGACAGCTCCGCTGAGCGATCCATCGATAGCCGTCTAACGAACCGGATTCGCTGGACAAATGTGGATTGCATTAGATCGGCAAGGCCACCAGCATGAGGCCGACACCGCCGAAGATCAAAATGGCTGTCGCAAGAGCTTTTCGATGACGTTCGAAAGTCGTTGGAGCCCGCTCCCAATTGTAACGCATACGCTTATCTCCCCAGGTCCCGGGGAGTTCTTACCTTACCCAAGGGAAGAAAAGCAACGGTCTTGCCGGTCAACGCACTCGCCTGCCGCGTCATTCCGACGACTGTTACTGGGACGATTTCGGCCGTGGATGGACGTTTGCGGCCTGACGAGAGCCTGTCGCAAGCATAGAGGCCTGCGGGCCATACCCCAGCCGTCCGATAGACAGCGCCCCACCACCGCGCTATCTCATTTCGGGGTTTTGCATCGCTTTTGGGGTTCGTGATGGAAATTACCTCAGGAACGGTTCTGCGGCTGGCGGACGATGCCTCGGTTCAGCATGTCGGCGACGGCGCGGTCGTGCTTTTGGCGCGCAGCGGTCAACTCTATACCTGCAACGGCACGACCGAAGCTTTTCTCGACAAGGTGGATGGCGCGCGCAGCCTCGGCCAGATCGTGGGCCTGCTTTGCGAGGAGTTCGAGGTCGACAAGGGCACGCTTGACGAGGACATGGCGGCGCTGGCCACCGATCTTGTTTCGGAAGGCATCCTCGCCGCTCCAGGGCTTGATAGCTGAAGGGCTGCTTGATGGCGGACAGTCCCCTCCTGCGCGCCTTGTTCCGCTGCCATCTCTGGGCAAGCGCGCGGCTGATGCCGGTCCTCATTGCCAACCGCAGCTTCGAGGAGGTGCTGAAATGGGCGCCGCTCGCCTCGCCGGCGCCCTATCGCGGCTTGCCAGCCCCCTACATTATCGCCCGTGTCAACCGTGCCGTGCGCCGTCCCTGGCTGATGCGCGACCGCAGATGCCTGCGGGAAGGACTGCTCGGCCATCGTTTCCTGCGCCTCGCCGGCTTCGATCCGGAGTTGCGCTTCGGCGTCGATCCGAAGTCGCTGCAAGCGTCGCGGCTGTCGGCGCATTGCTGGGTCTGCCTCGACGGCAGGCCGGTGGTCAGCGACAGCCTTCCCGGCATGGTCGAGATCTATCGCCACCATGACCGCGCCTCGAAAGTGCGCGCCGCTTGACCAGACCTTGCGCCTTCTATGATCTCAACGGCCATGTCCTCGGCATTTCGGCCGACCGTGCCGAGCTATGGCGGGACTTCGACAGGATGCTCGCCAGCCTGCGCGTCGAAGGTTCGACCGAAGCGGATTTTCATCTCGACATCGTCGAGGCGGAAACATTGGACGAGATACCCGCCGGATCCCTGGTCTTTGACGGCGAGATCCCGGACGACGGCTACTGCCGGATGATCACGGACGGCGCCAGCGTCCATCTGGTCCTGCCAGGACGCCAGACCGTCGAGATCAACGAGAAGGGCTGGGCTCGACTCCGCATCGTGCCCGACAGCAAGGCCGCCTGGACGACTTCGATGCTGATACTGGACGCAGCATTCGATGCCGGCGGCCAACATGTGCTGCACACCGCGGGCCTGACGCTGCCGGGCAGCGACGCCGTCGTGCTGGTCCATGCCCCGAGCGGTACCGGCAAGACCACCACATCGCTGGCCTTGGCAACGCAAGGATTCGGCCTGTGCTCCGACGATGCCATGATCCTGAATGTCGCTTCCGCCACGCCTGTTGCCTGGGGTTTGCCCCGCCACGTCAAGATCCATGAGAAGACAGCGCGGATGATCCCGCTTGTGGCGCCATGTCTCGGGCCGTCCTGGGACCGTAACGGCGAACAGGCTGTTTCGCTGGAAAAGCTGGGTGGGATCATAAAAATCGAGAACCCGACCGCCCGTCCGGTAGCAGCACTCCTGCACCTTGCGCGATCGGCCGACGAAGAAACCCGGCTCACGCCCATGGCCCGGACCGACGCGATGGTGGCGCTGGCGATGGACAATGTCCGCACCGGCATGACCGGCCTGCTGCCGCTGCAGAAGCGCCGGCTGGCGACGATCGGCAAGCTGGTCTCCTCGGTGCCGACCTTCACCCTGGAAGTGGGCGCGCGTCCGGCCGATGCGGCGGCGCTGATAAGCGCCACATTGACGTCACGGGACTGACGGCCACTTCAAGCCGCGTATGGCCTGGCCTTGGCCAGCCGCTGGATCCAGCGGAACGCATCGCGACGCAGGCGTGAGCCGATCTTCTCCCGGGAATTGACCCTGAGCAGCGTGTTCGTCGTGATCAGCTTTTTGGCCAGCCGTATCGACAGGTCGGGCTTGATCCGCCCGGCCAGTTCGAGCGCATGTGGTTCGTCGAACAACTGGCCGGTCACGTTGAGCACGATCGCCAGTTCGAGTTCGATGCCGGTCATGCGGGCGGCGTCGAGCAGGCGTTGCTCTGCTTTCGGCGACTGTAGCGCCCGTACGCCTTGCAGCACGTCGACACAAAGCTGCAGCCGGTGGAATTTATGCCCCCCTGCAGCATGCACGATGGCGGTCGTCAAAAGGGCTGCCGGCGTGTCCGTCGCCTCGCCGTCAATGATGGCCAGCTCGCGAAAGCCCAGGGACAGGCGCCGCCGCATGCCGGTATCGTGCACAAGGTCGCCATGCAGCTCGACCAGCAGGCTGGCGTTCTCCTTTTCCAGCCATTTGAACTCCTGCAGCTGGTAGGATTCGGCTTCGTTGCTGCCAAGCTCGAAGCCTGACGCCGCGATCACCTCGTTTGCCCGCGCAAGGTTGGCGAGCTCGACGAGGATGTCGATGTCGGTGAACGGCCGGTCGGAAATGTTACGGTAGAGTTTTCGCGCGAAGACCGGTCCCTTGACGATCCGCGCCGGAATGCCTTCCGCCGCCATCCCCTTCATGATGCGGTCGCCATGATACTGCAGCAGCATCGATTGGCCGGTGGCGATCGTCGCCTTCTGGCGCAGATCGTCCAGCTTGGATTGCAGGCCTGGATCTTCAGGCAGGCGCGCGTCGCCGCGCTCCCTGAGCTTGCGCAGCATAATCGGCAGGACACCGTGGAATTCGGCATTGTCGAGCAGCGCCGACAGTGCCTTCGCCGACAAATTGTCCTCGACCGCCGCGGCCTCCGGATCGGCCAAGCGCAGCAGAAGTCTTTCTTCGGCGGAAGTGAGGGATGGCAGCATCAACCCGGGCAAATCCATGGCTAAGTGGATTGTCCAGAATGGTTGCAGAAAAGCGCGGCCGAAGCCAGCCTTATAGGCCCCAGCGCAGCGCGGCCGTGTGGACAGGTGCGTCCCACCAGTCCGTCAGTTCGTCGTCGAGCAGGGTCAACGTGATCGAGCAGCCGGCCATGTCGAGCGAGGTGACATAGGTGCCGACCAGCGAGCGGGTTACCGTCACCCCATGCTTCTCGAAAATCCGGCGAGCGCTGTTGTACATCAAGTAGAGCTCCATCAGCGGCGTGCCGCCGAAACCGTTGACGAACAGCAGCGCCGGGCCTTTCGCCTTGCCATCCAGATCCCCAAGGATCGTGGCACAGATCTCCTGCGCGATCGCATCGGCGCTCTTCAAGCTGTCGCGGCGGCGGCCGGGCTCGCCATGGATACCGACGCCGAATTCCATCTCGCTATCGCCGATATCGAAGGTTGGTTTGCCGGCCGCCGGCACGGTGCCACTGGTCAGCGCCACGCCCATCGAGCGCGTCGCGTCGTTGACGCGCTCGCCCAGCGCCTTCAACGCCGCCAACGCCAGCCCGTGCTCGGCAGCCGCGCCGACGATCTTCTCAACCACCAGCGTGCCGGCGACGCCGCGCCGTCCGGTCGTGTAGGACGAATTCTCGACAGCGACGTCGTCATTGGTCACCACCTGAAGCACGCCATCGGACATCTCCGCTGCCATGTCGAAGTTCATCACGTCGCCCTCGTAGTTCTTGACGATGAACAGACAGCCGGTGCCGGTGTCGACAGCTTGCGCGGCGGCCAGCATCTGGTCCGGCGTCGGTGAGGTGAACACCTGACCGGGGCAGGCGGCGTCCAGCATGCCATGGCCGACAAAGCCGCCATGCAGCGGCTCGTGGCCGGAGCCGCCGCCGGAGATCAGCGCCACCTTGCCCGGCTTGAGGCTCTTGCGGCGGATGAATTTGTGTTCCTTGCCAAGCACCAGGATGTCGGCATGAGCGGCCACGAAACCGTCGAGGCTCTCGGTCAGCACCGTGTCCACCGAGTTCATGAATTTCTTCACGGCCGTCTCCTCCCGAAATAGCCTGACATCAAGGGGTCAATCAGCCACTCTTGCCGGTGATGCTGGTGACCTTCTGGATGAATTCGTTGATCGCGCGGTCGAGCGCCGCATTCTGTTTGTCGTCGCCGAAATCCGGCACGATGAGCGAAACGTGCCTTGTCTTGCGCGCGCCCGCGGCGATCGAGATCTTCCCTGGATGGGCCTGATGATAGGCGGCGAGAAACTGGTCCCGCTCGGCCTGGCTGAAATGGCAGACGGAAAAGATGGCGGGCAGATGCTTCGACGGAATCGGGATCGAATAGGTGGGGCTCGAAATCTGCGTGACGAAACTGCGGTGCTTGCCAAGCGCGTCGGCAAGGCGCTGGCGCATGCCGGACGGGCGCTGGTCGATGACCTGTGACAGGATCGTCTTGTAGGCGCGGATCGCCTCTTCGGAACCGGGTTCGAGTTTGATATCGATCATGCCTGCCGCCTAGACCGGGACGTCCGCGATGGCCGCCTTGGCCATGGCGAGTTGCGCCGGCGCGACCGAGAGATCGCGCAGGCCGGCCTCTAGCAGCGACGGGATCGAGGCGGGGTCGCCGCCGGCATCCCCGCACAGGCTGACGGGAATCCCGGTTTCCCGTCCGAAGGCCGAGACCGAACCGATTAGCCTCAGCACCGCGGGATGACGAACAGAATTCAGGTGGGCCACAGCGGCATTGTCGCGCGCGGCCGCCATCACATATTGCGTTAGATCGTTGGAACCGATCGACAGAAAGGCGACGCCGGCGAACGCCTCCGGCGCGATGGCCACCGAAGGCACTTCGACCATGATGCCGAGCGGCGGCATCTCTTGCGCGATGCCGCGCGCGGCAAGGGCCGCCCTTTCCTCGGCGAACAGGGCGGCGGCGCGTTCATACTCTTCTGATGTGGCGATCATCGGAAACATGACTTTGAGATTGCCGTGTGGCGCGGCGCGCAGCAATGCCCTGATTTGAACACGGAATATGTCGAGCCTGGCCAGCGACAGCCTGATGCCGCGCAGGCCAAGGAACGGATTGCCTTCCTCGACGGTGAAGCCCGGCACCGGCTTGTCGCCTCCGGCATCGACGGTACGGATCGTCACTGGTTTTTCGCCGGCCCATTCCAGCACTTTGCGATAGGCGCGATATTGGGTCTCTTCATCGGGCAGCTTCTTGCCGAACAGGAATTCCGTGCGCATCAGGCCGACACCGTCGCAAGTCACGATGTCGATGCCATCGACATCGCTGGGGTCGGCGATGTTGACCTGCACCCGCACCGCGGTACCGTACTTCGTCGCCGCCGGCCGCGCCAGAAAGGTCCGCGCGTCGCCTTGGCGGGCGGTGAAGGCGGAGGATGCCTGCCGGAATGAGCCGATCTCCGCGGGCGAGGGCGCCAGAACGATATTGCCGTGCTCCGCGTCGAGCAACGCGATCCCGGCAACAGCGGTGAGCGGCTCGCGCAGACCTACGACCATCGGCACGCCACGCGAGCGCGCCAGCATGGCGACGTGGCTGGCGGTGCTGCCTGCTTTCAGCGCGATGCCGCCGCCATGGTTCCAGTCGGTTTCGAGAAACCGCGTCGGCGCGATGTCCTCGCCGTGGAGGATGGCGCCGGCCGGTGCCGTGCTGCCACCGTCCTCGGTCAGGGCGCGCAGCACCTGGTCCCTGATGTCGCGCAGGTCCGTGGCACGGGCGCGGAAATAATCCTGGTGCGAGGCGTCGTAGCCGGCGATCTCGGCATCGAGTGCCTGCCGCCAAGCCGCGTCGGCGGGTTCTCCGGAAGCGATCGACGCGAAGGCCGGTCCGCTCAGCGCGTCGTCTTCCAGCATGGCGAGGTGGAATTCGAGTATGCCGGCGGCATCGCTGTCGGCGGTTTCGATCATGGCCACGAGCCGGTTCACCGCCGTGCCGATCGCTGCCTCCAGCGACATCTTCTCTTCCGCGGCGCTTGCCTTGCTCGCGTAGATGCTTGCAGGCTGGCCGAGGTCGAACAGAGGCCCCTCGGCATAGCCGGCCGAGGCCGAAACACCCTCAATGCGCATGGCCCGCATTCCCAGCGGGCCGGCCAAGGCATGCATCGGCCTCAAGCCGAGCGGACATGGCCGGCATCCTCGTCGAAATCGCGCTGCACCAGTTCGATCAGCGCGCGGACAGCATCATCGGCACCATCGCCATTGGCCCTGATGTGCAGCACCGTGCCCTTCGGCGCCTTGGCCGCCATCACCTTGACGATGCTCTTGGCATCGAACCATGGGCCGTTGGCGGCAAGTGCAATTTCCACGTCGGCGGCAAAGCTCTTGGCCAGCTTGGTGAACTTCACCGAAGGACGCGCATGCAGGCCCACATCATGGGTGATCAGGACGGTCGCTTCAGCGGTTTCCGACATGTCTTCAAAAATCCCGTTCACTCACGACGGCGACAATTCGTGCGCCGTCGCGACCACTTCCCGCAGCGAGGCGCCGCCGGATGCCTCGGTCGCCGCCATCACCGCGCCCTCGACGATCGGCGCGTTGCAGACGATGATTTTGTGCGCACGCGGCTCGCCGATCATCTCGACCGCCATTTCACTGTTGGTCTCGGCGCCGCCGAGATCGACAAGGACGGCAACGCCAGCTTCCGACCAGGCCCTGTCGATGGCCCCCATGATCGCCTCGACATTGGTGCCGAGCCCGCCATGGCCGTTTCCACCGCACCACGCAAGCGGCACTTCGTCGCCCACCATCTGGCGTACCATGTCGGCCGTGCCCTCCGCGACCAGCGGCGAATGCGACACGATCACGATCCCGACATTGCTCATGCTTTGTCCCCGATGATTTGCGCCACCGTGCGCACCAGCAGCGCGGTCGCGCGCGCGCCGGCATCCATATGGCCGATGGAGCGGTCGCCGAGGAACGAGGCTCGGCCGCGCAGCGCCTTCATCGGCACGGTCGCTTCGGCGGCGGCCTCCGCGATGTCGGCTATTTCAGCCGCCGTCTTTCCCCCGGCCAACGCGTCACGCACGGGCTGCAGCACATCGAGCATGGTTTTCTGGCCGACCTGCGACTTGCCGCGCGCGGCCACCGCTTCGATCGCCTTGCCGAAGGCAGCCGTCAAATTGGCATGGTCGGGCTCCGCCGAAATCTCCTTGCCGAGCGCCATGAACAGCGTGCCGAAGAGTGGGCCGGAGGCACCGCCCACCGTCATCACCAGCTTGGTGCCGATCGCCTTCAGGGCGTCGGGCAGCTGCTTTGCCGCGAACGCATCGGCCTCGGCGCGCACGGCTTCGAAGCCGCGCTTCATGTTCAGCCCATGGTCGCCGTCGCCGATCGCCTGGTCGAGCGCCGTCAATTCCTCGGCGTGAGCGGCAATCGTGTCCGCGGCCGCCGTGATCAGCCTCGAAAGGTCCAGCGCCGTCATGTCGCCCGAATTCCCGGTTTCCACCTTGCCCGCAGTAGCGAAAGAACGGTCGTTCGACAACTGGTGCATGCGTCAGGCCGTGACAAGCAGCGTGGCGGCGGCCGCGAACACTTCGGCCACGGCATGGGCGCCGGGGTCGACCACGCCGTGTAATTTGGCGCCGATATAGGCGGACCGGCCGGCCTTGGCCTTCTCCATCGCGGCGGTTGCCTCGGCGCCTCGCCGGGCCGCTATCGCGGCTTCCTCCAGACCCTTGCCGTCGAGCGCCTTCAAGGCCGGCTCCAGCGCGTCGACCATGGTGCGATCGCCCGGTTTGGCTCCGCCGTAGAAGGTCATTCGTTCAAGGCCGGCGAGCAGCCCCTTGGATAGCTTCGCACCGCTGTCCATTGCCTGCGCCGCCGCCGTGAAGAAGATCGACAGCAGCACGCCGCTGGAGCCACCCATCGAGGCGCTCAGGATATCGCCCATCGCGCCAAGGGTCGCGGCCGGCCCGGCAAGCGGCAGCGTATCGAGCCGTTCGAGGATGCTGCGCGCGCCGGTCGCCACGGTCGAGCCGGTGTCGCCGTCGCCCGCCCTGGCGTCCAGCCCGTTCAATGTCGCTTCGAGCGAAATCAGCCTTTCGCAGACAGTGGCGATCAAGCGCCTGGTGCCTGCATCCTGGCTGGCCTTGCGCGCCGCGTCTCGTCCGGCTGCCTTGGTCATAGGTACGACAGCAGGCGCAACGACCGGCTTTGCCGGCATCCAGGCATGCGGGCCAACCGGTGCTAGCAAGGCAGCCTCGCGCGCCGCATCGAGCTTGATCAGCGACAGCGAGAAACCGTTCATGTTGAGCGCCGTCATCAGCGGCCCGGGGCCTATCGTCAGCTTGACGGTCTTGGCGAGCGGCGAGGCAAGCACCGCATTGGCAACCAGCGACATTTCGAGCGGAGGCACCGAGCCCAGATTGTTGATCAGCAAGGCATAGGTGGCCGTCGGGTCGAGCCGCACCACGAGCCGCTCCGCCATAACGGCCACCAGCCGGTCGGCGCTTTGCACCGCGATGCGCTCAACGCCGGGCTCGCCGTGAATGCCGAGGCCGAGCTCGCCGTCGTCGTCGCCGAACCTGTCTTCATGCGGCTGGCCCGGGATTGAACAGGACGACAGCGACATGCCGAGCGAGACGGTATCCTTCGCAGCCGCACGTGCAGCTGACACGATCTCGGCCAGATCGTGGCCGGCTTCCGACAGATGGCCCGATATCTTGTGCACGAACAATGTGCCGGCAACACCGCGCGGCTGGGCGATATCGGGCAGCGCGATGTCGTCGGCGACGATCACCATTTCGATACGAAAGCCTTCGGCGCGCGCCTTCTCGGCCGCCAGGCCGAAATTGAGCCGGTCGCCGGTGTAGTTCTTGACGATCAGCAGGCAACCCGCCGGTCCGGTGACCGCGCGGATGGCCGCCAGCACCGCTTCGACGCTTGGCGAGGCAAAGATCTCGCCCGAGACGGCAGCCGTCAGCATGCCCTTGCCGACGAAGCCGGCATGCGACGGCTCGTGCCCGGCGCCGCCGCCGGAGACGACGGCAACCTTGGACTTGTCCCAATCGGCGCGCAGCACGACCTTGATCTCGGGATAGCCGTCGAGGCGCGCGAGGCCGCCTGAGCCAATGGTGCGCAACAATCCGTCCAGCGCCTCGGCGACGATCGTTTCCCTGCGGTTGAAAAAGTGCTTCATCGAATTCGTCCCGTATTTCGCAATCGTCAATCAGAAGCCGGCATCACCTTTGGCGGGGATGCCGAAAGCCATTCACATCAGTCGTTGTCCGTCGGCGCCGAAATAGAGCGGCGACCGGTAGCGGACCATCACTTTATCGCCCTGCGCCAGATCCGTGTCGGGATCGGTCAGCGTCACCAGTTTCTTCGGCCCCACCGTCACATGCAGATGGTTCTGGTCGCCGAGATGTTCGACCCAGTCGACGACGCCGTCGGCATGGCCATTCATGGCTTTCTCGATCGCCAGATGCTCGGTGCGTGCGCCGATCGTCCTGGTGCCGGCCGGCGCGCCGCTGTCAGGCAGCAACCCCGTCGGCAGGAGATTGATCGCGGGCTGGCCAAGCCGTGCCGCGACATGCAGGTTTGCCGGCTCCGAATAGATCGTCCGCGGTGAGCCGATCTGCACCAGCACGCCATCGGCGAGGATGCCGATCCGGTCGGCCATGGTCATGGCCTCGATCTGGTCGTGCGTGACGTAGAGCATGGTGGCGCCGAGTTCGGACTGGATGCGTTTCAATTCGAGCCTGAGATCCGCGCGTAGCTTGGCGTCTAGAGACGACAGCGGCTCGTCCATCAGGTAGATGGACGGCTTGCGCACCAGCGCGCGGCCGATGGCGACGCGCTGCATTTCGCCGCCCGACAATTTCGTCGACCGGTTGGCAAGCTTGTGATGAATGCGCACCATCTTCGCCACCTCCTCGACCCGGCGCCGGATCTGGTCTTCCGGTATTTTCCGCGCCGGCGAGCGCAGGGGGAAGGCGAGGTTGTCGAACACCGACAAATGCGGATAGAGCGAATATTGCTGGAAGACGAAAGCGGTGTCGCGCTCGGCCGGCGACAGGTTCGTGGCATTGTGGCCGCCGATCTCGATCGTTCCGGCATCCGGCCGCTCCAGCCCGGCGATCAGCCGCAGCGTCGTCGTCTTCCCGGCGCCGGTCGGTCCGAGCAGCACGACGAATTCGCCGTCCGATATATGCAGGTCGAGACCGTTGACGGCGGTCTGCTCGCCAAAATTCTTGGTCACGCCCTTGATGCGCACATCAGCCATGCTGCACTCTCCGCTCCGAGGCAGTATCGTGGATCGCCGTCCTCACCGCGCGCCCGGAGCCCTTGTCGAACAGCGACAGCCGCGCGCTGTTCAGCGTCAGGCCGACATGGTCGCCGGTGTTGAGCCGAATTTCGGCCGGCACGCGCGCCTTGATGATGCCGTCCGCCGTCTCCACCGCCACGATCTGCGTGGTGCCGAGATATTCGGTGCCGTAGATTGCGCCGCGCAGCTTGGAGGCATCGTCGAAGCGGATGTGCTCGGGCCGGATGCCGAGCGCCATGTCGGCCGGCGCGATGTCCTCGCGCACCTCCGGCACCGCGACCCTGGCACCCTGGACGACGATCTCCTTTACACCCTTGGCGAGCCCGCCGCCGAAGCCCAGAAAATTCATCGGCGGCGAGCCGATGAAGTCGGCGACAAACATGGTAGCGGGGCGGTCGTAGATCTCGCGCGGTGTGCCGAACTGCTCGATAACGCCGCGGTTCATGACGGCGATCTTGTCGGCCATCGACATCGCTTCCATTTGGTCATGTGTGACGTACACAGTCGTCGCATGGATACGGTTGTGCAGCTCGCGCAACTCATGGACCATCAAATCGCGGAATTCGGTGTCGAGGGTCCCCAGCGGTTCGTCCATCAGGAAGCATTTCGGCCGCCGCACGATGGCGCGACCGAGCGCGACGCGCTGGCGGTCACCGCCCGCCAGTCCCGAGACCGATTTGTTGAGCAGATGGTCGATGCGCAGAAGCTTCGCGGTCTCCTCGACGCGGGTGCGGATCTCGGCCGACGGCATGCCTTGCGCCAAAAGCGGGAAACCGATGTTCTTGCGCACATTCATGTGCGGATAGAGCGCGAACAGCTGGAAGACAAAGGCGATGTCGCGCTCGCGGGCCCGGAGCATGGTGACGTCGTCGCCGCCGAGCAGGATTTGGCCGCCCGTCGGCAGCTCGAGCCCGGCGATCATACGCAAGGTGGTGGTCTTGCCGCAGCCAGACGGTCCGAGCATGACGAAGAACTCGCCGTCCTCGACGACAAAGTTGGAGTCCTGCACCGCGACGAAATCGCCGAAGGCTTTTCTCAGATGTTGGACGCGGATCTCGGCCATGATTATTCCGGGAATTTCGAGACGATGATGAACATCACCGTGCCGGCAAGCATGGTGATGAAGGAATAGGTGTAGAGCGATAGCGCGAAGGGCTGGAACAGCATCAGGAAACCGATAGCGATCAGTGCGGTCGCGATGTTTTCCATCAGCCCGCGCCTTGCCCAGCGCGGCCAGCGCGATTTGCGTTTTTGAGGAGTGGTGATGCTCATTTGCGCACCGCGCCGAAGGTGATGCCGCGCAGCAATTGTTTGCGGAGCAGGATGGTGAAGACAAGGATCGGAACCAGGAAGATCGTCGTGCCGGCCGCCACCGCCGGCCAGTCCTGCCCGCCTTCGCCGATGATGGTCGGGATGAAGGGCGGCGCCGTCTGCGCCGTGCCCGAGGTCAGAAGAGCGGCGAAGGCGTATTCGTTCCAGGCAAAGATCAAACAGAAGATGGCGGTCGCGGCAATGCCGGTGGTCGCCTGCGGTAGCACGGTGCGCCAGAAGGCCTGCAGCCGCGTGTAGCCGTCGATCATGGCGGCTTCCTCGTATTCGCGCGGAATCTCGTCGATGAAGCCTTTGAGCAGCCAGACCGCCAGCGATACGTTGACCGCCGTGTAGAGCAGGATCATGCCGAGCGCGGTGTCCGACAGGCCGAGTTCGCGGTACATCAGGTAGATGGGGATGGCGACCGCGATCGGCGGCATGAAGCGTGTCGACAGGATGAAGAACAGAAGGTCGTCCGCGAGCGGCACCTTGAAGCGCGAGAAGCCATAGGCCGACAGCGTGCCGAGGAAGACGGCGCAGAAGGTCGAGCCGAAGGCGATGACCAGCGAATTGATGAAGCGCGGCAGGAAGTTGGATGGGCCGGCGATCACCATGTTGCGCTTGCGCACCGTCTCGTCGCAGAAGCCGGTCGCCGGTCCGAGCGAGTTGATGTATTCCGGCGTCTGCCTGGTCCGCGTCGTGAACAAATTGCAGTAGCCCTCGATGCTGGGCTGGAACACGATCTTCGGCGGATAGGCGATCGAGTCCGGCGGCGTCTTGAAGCTGGTGGCGAAGATCCACAACAGCGGCACGATCGAGATCAGCGCGTAGGCGATGATGATGGCGCCGGCGATGCGCTTCGAACCTGCCGAGGGGGCGACGACCGAATGGGCAGTGGTCAGGCTCATCTCTGCTTCACCTTGTTGAGCGCCTTGACGTAAATGTTGGCGAGACCGAACACCGCGACGAACAGGATGATGGCGAAGGCTGACGAATAGCCGGTGCGCCAGCTTTCGAAGGCCTGCCGCTTCAGCGTGATCGAGGCTACCTCGGTGGTGGAGCCCGGTCCGCCGCCGGTCAGCAGATTGACCATGTCGAACATCTTGAAGTTCTCGATGCCGCGAAACAGCACCGCCAGCATGATGAAGGGCAGCGCCATCGGCAGGGTGATCGACCAGAACTGTCGCCAGTTGGAGGCACGGTCGACCTCGGCCGCCTCATAGATGTATTCAGGGATGGAACGCAGGCCCGCGAGGCAGATCAGCATCACGTATGGCGTCCACATCCAGGTGTCGACGATGATGATCGACCACGGTGCCAACGAGACGTTGGAGAGCATCTGGATGCTTGTCGGCGGAATGCCCGACACGAACGAGATCACATAAGAGAACAGCCCGATCTGAGGCTCGTAGAGGAAGCGCCAGAAATTGCCGACCACCGCCGGCGACAGCATCATCGG
Source organism: Mesorhizobium sp. Cs1321R2N1 (assembly GCF_037179725.1). Classification (NCBI taxonomy): domain Bacteria; kingdom Pseudomonadati; phylum Pseudomonadota; class Alphaproteobacteria; order Hyphomicrobiales; family Phyllobacteriaceae; genus Mesorhizobium; species Mesorhizobium sp. Cs1321R2N1. The sequence continues at coordinate 40,260 of NZ_JAPYKP010000015.1, forward strand.
CACCAGGATCAGCGTCGTCCAGAAGGCGTGGCCGCGGAACTTCCTGTCGATCAGCCAAGCCAGTGTGAAGCCGATCAGCGTCTGCAAGAGGATGGTCCAGAACACGAAATGCGCCGTCGTCTGCATGGCGATCCAGATGTCCTGGTCGCCGAGGATGCGCTGGTAGTTGGCGAAACCGAGGTTCTTTACCACTTCGTTGGGGCGGTTGGCGCGGAAATTGGTGAACGACAGATAGATCGCCCAGAACAGCGGGAAGATATTGATGGCGAGCAGCAACAGGATCGTCGGCGAGATGAACAGCCAGGCGAGGCCCTTGTCGCTGATGCCCCGGACCTTGCGCGCCAACGGTTCCGGGGTTGCCCGGGCAACGTTCTCCGCGGTCCGATTGAGCATGGTAAGTCCTGCTTCGGTCACTTGGGCGTCTCTGTGATGGAATTTATCTGAACCGCGTCCCGTGCCAAGGTCGGCACGGGACGCGGCGGTCACAGCTCGGGAGGAGCCTGGATATTGCCTCGCGGCTACATCTTGCCATCGTCCTGGAAGACCTGCGTCCAATCCTTGACCAGCCCGTCGAGCGCATCCTTGGCCGAACCCTGGCCGGCGACGACATAGTCGTGGAAGCGCTTCTGCGACGCCTGCAGCAGCGGTGCGTAGCTCGGCTCGGCCCAGAAGTCCTTCACAATGGCCATCGAGTCGAGGAAGGTTTGAGCATAGGGCTGGCTGGCCGGGAATTTCGGATCCTTGACCACCGCGTTCAGGCAGGAATAGCCGCCGAGCGACCACCACTTGGACTGCACGTCCTTGTTGGCGAACCACTTGATGTATTTCAGCGCCGGTTCCTGCTTGTCGGAATAGGACACCACCGAAATGCCCTGGCCGCCGAGCTGGGCGAACTGGTCGCCGTCCGGCCCCTTGGGATTGACGAAATAGCCGATCTTGTCGCCGCCGACATTCTCGTCCTTCTGCAGGCCCGGCCATGTGAAAGCGAAGTTCATGTGCATCGCCACCTGGCCGGATTTGAAGGCATCGACGCCTTCACCCATGTAGCTGTTCGAGGCGCCCGGAGGGGTGCAGCAGTCGTAGAGCGCCTTGTAGAATTCCAGCCCCTTCACCGATTTCTCGGAATTGACGAAACCTTCCATCTCGTAGGGCTTCTTCGGGTTTTCGTACTGGAAGCCATAGCTGTAGAGCACGTCCATGGCGCCCATGGTGATGCCTTCGGAACCGCGCTCGGTGTAGATCGAGGCGCCGTAGACCGTCTTGCCGTCGACCTGCCGCTTCTGGAAGAATTCGGCGATCTGCTTCAACTGGTCGAAGGTGGTAGGCGGGCCGAGGTCCCAGCCATACTTCTCCTTGAATTCCTTCTGCAGCTCGGGCTTGGAGAACCAGTCCTTGCGGTAGGTCCAGCCGACGACGTCGCCCATGGCCGGCAGCGCCCAGTAGTTCGGCGTGTTCTTCGGCCATTCCGAATAGCCGACGACAGTCGCCGGCACGAAGTCGTCCATGCTGATCTTCTCCTTGTCGAAGAAGTCGTTCAGCTTGACGTAGTGGCCGTTCTCGGCCGCGCCGCCGATCCACTGGCTGTCGCCGATGATCAGGTCGCAGAGCTTGCCGTGGGAGTTCAGCTCATTGAGGAAACGGTCGGCATAGTTGGTCCACGGCACGAATTCGAATTTCATGCCGATGCCGGTTTCCTTGGTGAAATCCTTGGACAGTTCGACAAGCGCGTTGGCGGGGTCCCAGGCGGCCCAGCACAGCGTCAGGTCTTCAGCGTGCGCGGCGTTCGAGACGGCTGTCGACGCTGCGATCGCCGAGGTCAGTCCCAACGCCAGTTTCAAGCTCGATTTCATGGCTTCCTCCCATTTGTGAAACACGCCCGGATGGCGGTCTCAAGAACCTCAACCTCTCTCCTCAGAGGCCCAAACATGGCGGCATCGTTGCGCCGCGGATGTTTAGTAATTTGTTTAGTGATGCAATTTTTACTAAACAAGGCAAGCGAATTCGTTGCTGCGCCGCAACATGCTGAAGCCGGTCTCTGAAAACGTTGGGAAAAGCGCCGAAGGCCCCGGTCGGACGAGCGCGGATTGTGGACGCGGAGGTTCAGTCGACCCGCTTGGTGCTCACCATCACCGTCCGGATCGGCGGCGGTGGCGGCAGCAGCGCGCGGATGTCGCCGAATGGAAACGTCGGCTCGAAGCGGAAGGCTTCGGCCAGCGAGCCTTGCGCGCCATTGCATTGGCCCGAGCGAAAAAGGTTCTGCGTCAGCGCGATATCGACGAAGCGATCCGGGTCCTGCGACTGATGCATGCGGATCGCCCGGGCCTTGATATCGGCATGGGCGGAAATATCGACATAGTGGGTCGGCGAGAACCCGGTGCCGCCCATCGTGTCGGCATGCAGCACGGGGACGCCGAACGACGCAGCGATGCGCACGCCGTCCGACAGCGCGCGATGGTCGGCGTGATAGTCGTTGGGCGCGTGCGTGATCACAAGATCCGGCCCGATGTCGCCGATCAGTGTTTTCAGCGCATCGATCAGTGCGGCGTCGGCCACCAGCCCGCCGTCGGGAAAATCGAGGAAGCGCGCCGCCGCCCCGAGCAGCGCGGCCGCGGCCATCGCTTCCTCACGGCGGACACGAGCAAGAACAGCGGGATCGCTCTTGCCGCCCCTGGCGCCATCGGTGGCCACGGCAAAACTGAGTTCCGCGCCTTGCGCGGCATAGGCGGCCATTGTACCGAACATGAAGATCTCGATGTCGTCCGCATGCGCACCGAGCGCCAGTATTTTCAACTTTCTCTCCCCGAAAATGAAAAAACGTGCCGGACGGAATCCTGCTCGCCCTGATCGCCTATGCAAGCTATTCGGGCAGCGATGCCGTTATCAAGAGCCTGGGCGGCCAATTCACGATGTTCGAGATCGGTCTCTTCTCGACCCTGTTCGCCGGCTGCTTGGTGCGCGAGGTGGGTAAGGTGCGCTGGAATCCGTTTTCGCGCACCCGGCTTTGAACCGGCGCGACTTTCACGAGTTGCACGGCGCCCGCGACCGCTGATATGCGATCGCAATGACGACCAGACCCTTGCCGGAGCTTCCGGTATCCGCCGTGCTGCCGGCGCTGAGCGAGACGCTCGGCTCCGGCAACAGCGCCGTGCTGGTGGCACCGCCCGGTGCCGGCAAGACCACGCTGGTGCCGCTGGCGCTGCTCGATGCGCCCTGGCTGGGCACGGGCAAGATCGTGTTGCTCGAACCACGCCGGCTGGCCGCCCGCGCCGCGGCGCGCCGCATGGCCGAACTGCTGGGGGAAGAGCCCGGCGCCACGGTGGGCTATGCCATGCGTATGGAAAACCGCACCTCGGCGCGGACGAAAATCCTGGTCGTCACCGAGGGCGTGCTTGCGCGCATGGTCCTTGACGACCCTGAACTCCCCGGCGTTTCGGCCGTCATTTTCGACGAATTCCACGAGCGCTCGCTCGACGGCGATTTCGGTCTCGCTCTCGCCATCGATGTTCAAGGCGCGCTGCGGCCGGATCTGCGTTTGCTGGTGATGTCGGCAACGCTCGACGGCGCACGGGTCGCAAAACTCCTGTCGGGCGCGCGGGTGATCGAAAGCGAGGGCCGCGCCTTCCCTGTCGATGTCAGGTATGACGAACGGCCGGCCGGGATGCCGATCGAGGACGCCATGGCCAAGGCAATCCGCTCCGCGCTTGCCGACGAGAGCGGCAGCGTGCTTGCCTTCCTGCCTGGCCAGCGCGAGATCGAGCGCACCGCCGAGCGGTTGGCCGGCAAGGTCGGAGCCGACACCGATATCGTCCCGCTCTATGGCCAGCTCGACGGCAAGGCGCAGGACGCGGCGATCAAGCCGGCGCCGGCGGGCCGCCGCAAGGTGGTGCTGGCGACCTCGATCGCCGAAACCTCCATCACCATCGACGGCGTGCGCGTCGTCATCGACTCCGGTCTGTCGCGGCTGCCGCGCTATGAGCCGGCCAGCGGCCTGACACGGCTGGAGACAGTGCGCGTCAGCAAGGGTTCCGCCGAGCAGCGCGCCGGCCGCGCCGGCCGTACGCAGGCCGGCGTCGCCATCCGGCTGTGGCGGGCTGAGCAGACGGCGGCACTTCCCGCCTTCACGTCGCCGGAAATCCTCGAGGCGGACCTATCCGGCCTCCTGCTCGACTGCGCCGCCTTCGGTGTCGCCGATCCCGGGACGCTTGCTTTCCTCGATCCGCCGCCGGCTCCCGCGCTCAATGAAGCAAGGGCGCTGTTGCGCGCACTCGATGCCATCGACGAGGCAGGCCGGTTGACGGACGCGGGCGCTTCGATGCGCAAGCTCGCTCTGCCGGTACGGCTGGCGCATATGCTCGCCGAGGCGGCGAAGGCCGGACAGGCGCAGGAAGCAGCCATGCTTGCCGTGCTGCTCACCGAGCGTGGCCTCGGCGGCGACGGTGCCGACCTCGAACGGCGGCTGATGCGCTTTCGCGGCGAGAAATCGCCGCGTGCGACGTCGGCGCGCCAGCTTGCCGAGCGCCTGGCCAGGCAGGCAGGCGGCGCGACGACCAGCGGAGCTGTTCCAGCCGGAACCCTACTCATCCATGCCTGGCCGGACCGCGTCGCCAAGGCGCGCGGCGAGCGCGGCCGTTTCGTGCTGGCCAATGGCTCGGGCGCCATGCTCGACGCCGCCGATCCGCTGGCGAGTGAACCCTTTCTGGTCGTCGCCGACCTGCAGGGCAAGGCGCAGAATGCCCGCATCACGGCAGCGGCGGCGATCAGCGAGGAGGACATCCGGTCAGCGCTTGGTGGCAAGATCGAAACGCGCAGGCAGACGAGTTTCGACCGCGAGCGCCGCGCCGTGCGGGTGCGCGAAACCGTGCGCCTCGGCGCCATCACGCTCGCCGAACGCATGCTGCCGGCGCCGGCCGGCGCCGATGCCGACCGCGCCATCATCGAGGCCTTGCGCGAGCATGGGCTTTCCCTTTTGACCTGGAGCAAGGAGGCTCGGACGCTGCGCCAGCGGCTGTCCTGGCTGCACAAAGGCTTAGGCGCGCCCTGGCCGGACATGTCGGATGAAGCACTCATCGGACGCCTCGACGACTGGCTGCTGCCGTTTCTGTCCGGTGCGGCATCCCTGGCCGCTATCGACCCCGGCACTGTCCCGGCTGGGCTGGCATCGCTCGTGCCGCACGACCTCCAGCGCAAGGTCGATGCGCTGGCGCCGACCCATTTCGATGCCCCGTCGGGCAGCCATGTGCCGATCCGCTATGATGGCGAATGGCCGGTGCTGGCGGTCCGCGTCCAGGAACTGTTCGGCCTCGACCGCCAGCCTTCGATCGCCAACGGCACCGTGCCCTTGACGCTCGAATTGTTGTCGCCGGCGCATCGGCCCATCCAGACGACGCGCGACCTGCCCGGCTTCTGGCGCGGCTCCTGGGCCGATGTGCGTGCCGACATGCGCGGCCGCTATCCCAAACATGTCTGGCCGGAAAACCCGCTGCTCGCCGCCGCCACCGCCCGCGCCAAACCGCGATCATGACCCCAAAAAGTGGGAACCGGTTTTTGGAACAGGTCATGCTCAAACAGGAAGTAGAGATCAAACCCGATCCCGTCGGATTGGAGCGGACCTAGCCTTGGGCGCTTTGCGGCTGTAATCCATTGCCATGATCAACATCCTGAACACGCCCGATTTTCAGCAGAGCCAGCGACTGCGCCTCAACACGCTGATCCGGCTGCGCTGGCTGGCCATTGTCGGACAGAGCGTGACGGTGCTCGTCGTCGCTTACGGCCTGAAGTTCCCGCTGCCGGTCAGCCTGTGTTTTGCCCTGATCGCCTGTTCGGCCTGGATGAACCTGTTTCTGGCCTTCCGGTTTCCGGCCGCGCACCGGCTCACTCCGTTCGCAGCCTTCGGCATCCTGATCTTCGACAGCCTGCAGCTAGCCGGGCTGCTCTATATGACCGGCGGCCTGACCAATCCGTTCTCGCTGCTGATGACCGTGCCCGTCGTCATTTCGGCAACGTCGCTGCCCCTTCGCCTCACCGCCATCCTTGGCGGGCTGGTGATGATAGCGGCGACCTTGCTGGTCTTCCGCCATCTGCCGCTGCCCTGGCCTGAGGACGCGCCGCTGGCGATGCCCTTCGTGTATGTCGCCGGCATGTGGATGGCGGTGCTGTCGTCCATCGCCTTCACCGCCATGTACGCTTTCCGGGTGGCCGCCGAAGCCCGGCTTCTGGCCAACGCGCTCGCCGCCACCGAACTGGTGCTGCAGCGCGAGCAGCACCTTTCCGCGCTCGATGGCCTGGCCGCCGCCGCCGCGCACGAACTCGGCACGCCCCTCGCCACCATCACGCTGGTCGTCAAGGAAATGGAGAAGGCGCTCGGCACCGATCCGAAATACGGGGAAGACGTGAAGCTGCTGCGCTCGCAGAGCGAGCGCTGCCGCGAAATCCTGAAGCGCCTGACCAGCCTGTCGTCAGAGGGCGAGGCGCATCTGTCCCGCCTGCCGCTGACCTCGCTGGTCGAGGAGGTCACCGCGCCACATCGCGACTTCGGCATCTCGATCAAGCTTCGTCCGGGCGAGCGAAGCGGACCGGAGCCGGTCGGGCGGCGCAATCCGGGTGTCATCTACGGCCTCGGCAACCTGGTCGAGAACGCCGTCGATTTCGCCCGCAAGAGCGTCACCATACGCTGGAGCTGGGACGAGGCGATGGTCTCCTTCTCGATCACCGATGACGGCCCGGGTTTTCCGCCTGAGATCATTGACCGCATTGGCGAGCCCTATATGTCGACACGCCAGGGCAATGAAGCCGGAGGCGGCCTCGGGCTCGGCCTGTTCATCGCCAAGACATTGCTCGAACGGTCTGGCGCCACGCTTGATTTTCGCAATTCGAGCGGCCTCGGCGAAGGGGCCGTGGTGCGGATTTCCTGGCCGAGAAGCGTCTTCCTGAACCCCGGAAACGGCCCCGGCGACGATGTTTGACACTGCGTAGTTGGACAATAGCTCCGCAAAACTATATCTGCGTAAAAATAAGGCAGCAGGAATTTTCGAGACGATGACAGGCGATGAAAACAGTGGGCCTATGGTTGAAGGCGAGGACACCTCGCTTCTGATCGTCGACGACGACAAGCCGTTCCTGACCCGTCTGGCCCGTGCCATGGAAACCAGGGGTTTCGTGGTCGAGACGGCGGAGAGCGTCGAGGAGGCCGTGGGCAAGGCCCGCGCCAATCCGCCCGCTTATGCCGTGGTCGACATGCGGTTGGGCGACGGCAATGGCCTCGACGTGGTCGCCGCCATCCGCGAGAAGCGCGAGGATTCCCGCACCATCATCCTGACCGGCTACGGCAACATCGCCACCGCGGTGACCGCCGTAAAGCTCGGCGCCGTCGACTATCTGTCGAAGCCAGCCGATGCCGACGATGTCTTCGCGGCACTGACCCGCACCACCGGCGAGCGCGCCGCCCCGCCGGAAAACCCGATGTCGGCCGACCGCGTGCGCTGGGAGCATATCCAGCGCGTCTACGAGATGTGCGAGCGCAATGTCTCCGAGACCGCGCGCCGGCTCAACATGCATCGCCGCACGCTGCAGCGGATCCTCGCCAAGCGCGCGCCGCGTTAGGATCGCTGGCCGCCGGCTGGGATCGATGAAATGTTACAGCCTGCGGTGGAGACGACCCAATCGCCGAAGTCAGCGCTGCCCCTCATCGCCCTGCCGGGCAGTTCTCCCCGTATAGTGACGGGGAGAAGGGGCTGGCGGCAATGGCGACGCTCTTCTTGCCACGTCGACGATTGGCGAAACCGGTTGCGACAGCGCCCCTCTCCCCGTCACTATACGGGGAGAGGATGCCGGCAGGCAGGTGAGGGGCGGCGCCGGCGCTTGGACAATGAAGCCCGCGGAGCAGGCGACATGACGGAGGCAAAATGCAGGATTTGAAGCAACGGCCGTTTTCCGTCTTCCGCGAGTTCCTGGACAGCGAGGCGGCTGGCGGCATTATCCTGATGGTGGCGGCGGCCCTTGCCCTGGTCGTCGCCAATTCGCCGCTTGCCGAAACCTATTTTGCCATTCTCCACGCCTATCTCGGCCCGCTCAGTGTCTCGCACTGGGTCAATGACGGGCTGATGGCGGTGTTCTTCCTGCTCGTCGGGCTGGAGATCAAGCGCGAGATGCTGGATGGCCAGCTCTCGACCTGGCCGCGCAGGGTGCTGCCCGGCATCGCCGCGGCCGGCGGCATGGTGGTGCCGGCCCTGGTCTATGTCGCCATCAACAGCAGCAATCCGGCCGCACTGTCCGGCTGGGCGATTCCGACCGCCACCGACATCGCCTTCGCGCTTGGCGTGCTGTCGCTGCTCGGAAGCCGCGTGCCGGCCTCGCTGAAGGTCTTCCTGACCGCGCTTGCCATCATCGACGATCTCGGCGCCGTCATCATCATCGCCATCTTCTACACCAGCGGTCTGTCGCTGGCCTATCTCGGCGCGGCCTTCGCCGTCATTGCCGTGCTCATCGTGCTCAACCGCATGCGGGTGATGACCCTGGTGCCTTACCTCGTGCTTGGCGCCATCCTGTGGGTGCTGGTGCTGAAGTCCGGCGTCCATGCCACGCTGGCCGGCGTAGCACTTGCGCTCACCATTCCGCTCAAACGCTCCGCCGGGATCGGCCACGATCTCGACCATTCGCCGCTGCACCGGCTCGAGCACGGCCTGCACAAACTGGTGGCGTTCATCGTCGTCCCGATCTTCGGCTTCGGCAATGCCGGCGTTTCGCTTGCCGGCCTGAGTTTCGGCGCCTTGATCGAGCCGCTGACGCTGGGCGTCGCGGCCGGTCTCGTCGTCGGCAAGCTGGTCGGCGTGTTCGGCTCCTCCGCGCTCGCCATCCGCTTCGGCCTCGCCGACCTGCCGGCCCATGCCGGCTGGTCGCACATGATCGGCATTTCGCTGCTGTGCGGCATCGGCTTCACCATGAGCCTGTTCATCGGCCTGCTCGCCTTCGCCAGCGACGTGGCGCTGCAGGACGCGGTCAAGGTCGGCATTCTCGCGGGTTCCTTCATCGCCGCGCTGCTTGGTGCCGCGGTGCTGCTGATGGCGCCGGCTGCGAGTGGAGTGGAAGGGACTGAGGAGTAGCAGTTCCGGGGTTGGAGCATCTGCTAGCAACGCCGCGCCACCAACATCGGAAGATTGCGGACGCCATCCCGGCGTCAATTTCAGGGCCGCGATTACTCGCTCTCCCCCTCCAGCGCCGGTACCGCCACCCCCGCGAGCTCCGCCGCGAGCAGCCGTGCTGCACCCGCCCTTGCGATCCTCAGCATCAGCGCCTTGCGCGTTGCCGCCACCATGCGGTGCTCCGGCGCATCGCGCAGGATTTCGGCGCCATAGCCGTCGGAGAGGATGAAGCCACACTCTTCCGGAAAAATCTCCGCCGGCACACCGGGATGAGTGGCAAAGAAAAAACGGTCGGAATGCAGGCGATAGTCCGGCCACTTGCGGTCAACGCGAAAATCCTCGATCGAGGATTTGATCTCGATGATCCAGATATCGCCCTGCCGTGTCAGCGCCACGAGATCGGCGCGGCGGCCGGTGGCCAGCGACAGTTCAGGCAGCACATGCGCGCCCATTTGCATCAGCAGCCGCTGCACGCCCCGCCGCACCAGCATGGCGCGCTCGGACTGGCGGCCATCGATCAGAGGGTTCAGGGGAATCGGGGAGATGATTGGCATGGCAGCCACCATGCCAGATTTTGTTCACGGTTTGAACCTGTTTTTAGGTGACGATTATCTGGTTGACAAACCCATCCTTGTTTAAGCGCGCGGGGCCGCAAGGCCGATTTGTCTGATTTGTACGATTTCACCTACGCGGCTTGCGAGCTACTTTCACTAGGGATACGTTTCGGGTTCGCCATGGAGCATTTGCCATGCACGAACTCGATGAAACGAAAATGCTGATCCAAACCGCCAAGGAAAAGCACGCCAACTGGCTTGTGGACAAAACCGGTATCACCCTCAGCCAAGCACGCGAGCTTATCGATTTGCTTGGCGTTGGCAGTTTGCCATCGCTGGTGCGCGAAGCTCTCTTGCTGGCGAAAAAGTAGCAGAAGGCTGTTTGGTCCGTTGCTAGATAAGACCGGAATTTTGTACGCATTCGGACATGCCATTGCGAACAGGTCCGCTTAGGAACATGCTCAACCCTCACCGGCTCGTGCCCTCAAAAGCCGGCGTACGGCCCGGCCTGCGGGATCCTGTGTCACACGATGAGCAGGCCGGGCTGTTGTCCTTTGTGCGCGGTGCCTGATGACTGACAATTTCGGTCACGCCTTCGAGATGGCCATGATCCTCGTCATGGCCCTTGCGGCGATTGGGATCATCCTAGTTGTCATGGGAATCTTCTGAAGGACGCTTTTCCCGGAGCCATCGGGAGCTATCTGAAAAAGCCCCGGCGCTTGGGCCTGCGCCGGGGCTTTCGACACCTACGAGCTACATCAGCATGTCGCTTATGCATGTGCTGATATGGTGAAGGAAGGGTGAAAAGCCTTCCGACGTAATCAGGTTGGGTTTGTCAACCGGATAATCGCCCTTTAGGCGCTCCGAAGCTGATTCAGGAACAGATAAAGGAACTGGTGCGTCGGAAGCGGGGTCAAGCCGAAGATTAGACGGCTATTCACCATTCCTTCACCATATCAGCACATGCTCATAAGCGGACATGCTGATGTAGCTCGTACGTGTCGAAAGCCCCGGTGCAGACCCAAGCGCCGGGGCTTTTCCTTGCGGGCCCACGGGTGGATAGCGCCTAGCGCGCGATCCTAGCTGGTGCGATAATCTCTTCGATGCGAACAGATTTGACTGAAAATGAGTTGCGAGCGCAGCTAGGCCAATTGGGTGCGCGAGTTGCCGAGCTTAAGGCTGCGCGGCAACGTCGGCCTGAGGGGGCACATATTGAGGGCGGCCCGCTTGGTCCAACAGACCCGCTGGAGACGGAATTCTTGCAAAGGACGGTTATTCCCCAGGGTGGTTTTGCTCTTGGCGCCCTTGTACTCTTTATCCAGTCGTTGCGTCGAACCACCAAATAGGTTGCCGGCCTGTCGAACGGCTAGAGGTCCTTATCAGTCGGATTAAAGACCTTCCGGGCTTTCAAATCGCCCCAGTATAAGGTCAAGGCCAGCAACGCGGGATAACCAATGCCGCCGACAATGACGACCGCGATGAGGCCAAACCACCGGTACGCGAGAATGCCGATCACAATAAGGATCATGCTTCCAACAAAACTACTAAAGGGCGCGACCATGGCTGATTTGTATCAGAGCTTCCACAGCGGAGCCATTCCCCTACGGCTGGGTAGCGCCTAGCGCTTCGGCGGGCCTTGGTAGACATACCAGAGCGGGAGCACGACGCCGGCCCATGAAATTGCGATCAGTAGAAACCAATAGAGGTACGGGTCTTGAACCTGATCAAGGACATGCCAGCCGCCGCCGTGCTTTGGGATGGTGGCCTTCCCGTTCCATAGCCAAAAGCCAATGAAAGCGCCCGCACCAAGCATCTGTGCGATCAAAAGATACTTGATGACCGCTTCTGCAATTTTACTCTTTTCGGCCACGCGCGCCCCTCTTTAGGCGTCTTGAGATACGTGGAAGGTCTTAATCGTTCGTGAGCGCCGGCCTGTCGAGGACCATATTCCTATTTCACTTTGGGTTTGTTTGTTAACCAGATAATCGCCTTTCAGACGGTGATTGTATATTTGACAGATCCACAGCGGAACCAGGGTTCATCCAAATGCCATGATGAGGCGTTACATTAGTGATGCCGAATATCCCATCCGGCTCCATCATTCAGCCCGGTCTCAACCCGGGCTTTCTTTTTAGGTCTCTACGGTTTCCAGCCTAGACCGTATGGATCCGATGGCGCTTACGATGGCCTCGGCGGATTCTCTATCCAGCGCGATATCCAAGGTACCCTCGGTCGTCTGTATCGACAGGATGCCGAGGGCGCCTTGGTCGTCGTTGACTGTGCAGACGTGGATTTCGGTCGGCACGAAAGGCGGGGACTTTTCCCTGCGGTCCATCGTTCACCTATGTCAACGGGGGCGAACGACAATCGCGCAACCAGCGACATATTCAAGCGGGCTAAGGTTGTAACTCCTAGCCAGGCCGGCCCGCCCCTCCACAAGGCGGGCCGTGGGGAAAGCGGGGATTGGCGCCGCGAAGAACCACTACCGCTGCCAGAAGCCACGGTGCACCGAGACCAACTCGTCCGCGATTTCGGGAAAGGGGCCGTGAACCTCGACCTTCTTCTGTCCAGAGCCGAGCACAACGCGCGGACAGGTTCATTGTCGCTGGCTCACGCCGCCCCCGCCATATCATTCAGGATCGGGCAGTCCGGCCGCTCGTCGCCATGGCAGGCGTGAACCAGCTTCTGCAGCGTCGAGCGCATCGATTGCAGCTCGCGCACCTTCTCCTCGATGGCCATGACATGGGCGGCGGCGATCGCGCGCACGTCCTGGCTGGCGCGGCCACGATCCCTGTAGAGCGCCATCAGCTGGCGGCAATCGTCTATGGAAAAGCCTAGGTTGCGCGCGCGGCGCAGGAAGGCCAGCCGGTGGATGTCGTCGCCCGAATAGTCGCGGTAGCCATTGGCGGCGCGAGCGGGCGCGATCAGGCCGATTTCCTCGTAGTAGCGGATGGTCTTGGCCGGCAGGCCTGAGCGGTTGGCGGCGTCGCCGACATTCATGGCGAGTCCTCGATTTTGCGGGCCTGCGATTCAGGCCCATTGAATTTCCTTGACAATCCGGCGAGGTATGTTGCCGAAATGCCATAGTGACACGCATACCAGCATGTAAGTCCCCGCATATAGGCATCGTGTGCTTGGCAAGCAAAGCAAATGCCAGCATGAATGATGATGAGAAAGCGGCCGACTCGTGCCGCTCTGGTTTAGGCGGGGCACCGGATCACCACATGCGCATGAAGTCGCTTGCAATAATCGCCGCACTGGCGCTGTCCACCGCTATTGCCGGTTGCAGCACCATCGGCGGGCAGATCTTCTCCAACGACTATGGCGCGGTGACCGATGCAGGTTACCAGCTGCCGCGGATCCCGATCGAGAAAGTGCCTTCGAAGTACCATCGCCAGGAAGTCAACTACGACACCAAGGAAAAGCCGGGCACCATCATCGTCGATACGCAGAACAAGTTCCTGTACTTCGTCGAGGGCGGCGGCCGGGCCATCCGCTACGGTATCGGCGTCGGCCGCGAAGGCTTTGAATGGCACGGCACCGCCCATATCGCCATCAAGCGCGAATGGCCGACCTGGACACCGCCCTCGCAGATGATCAAGCGCCAGCCCGAACTCGCCAAGTTCGCCGGCGGCATGGATCCGGGCCTGAAGAACCCGCTCGGCGCGCGCGCCATGTACCTGTTCAACAAGGGCGGTGACATGGGCTACCGCCTGCACGGCAGCCCCGAATGGAACTCGATCGGCAAGGCCATGTCGTCGGGCTGCATCCGGCTGATGAACCAGGATGTCATCGACCTCTACGATCGCGCCGAGGTCGGCGCCAAGGTCATCGTTCTTTAGGCCATAATACCGGAAAGCCCCGCTTTTTCGGCACATCGTGGTTAAACTGGAAGTCGCCTTTCATACGCGGACCGTCTAGGCAACAACGGACGTCCCAAACAGAAAACCGGGCAATTCGGCCCGGTTTTTTGTTGTCTGTCGGCAGGGAACTGGCGGTTAGGAGACCTGTTCGACCTGCTGCACTTCCGGCACGAAATGGCGAAGCAGGTTCTGGATGCCGTGCTTCAGCGTCGCCGTCGACGACGGGCAACCGGCGCAGGCGCCTTTCATGTGCAGGAACACGGTGCCGTTCTCGAAGCCGCGGAAGGTGATGTCGCCGCCGTCCTGGGCCACTGCCGGGCGCACGCGCGTGTCGAGCAACTCCTTGATGGTGATGACGAGCTCCTCGTCGGCCTTGTCGTAGAATTCGCCCGTCTGGCTGGTCTCGGCGGCGGGGCCGGCCTTGGCCATGACAGGCGCGCCGGACATGAAGTGCTCCATGATGGCGCCGAGGATTGCCGGCTTCAGGTGCTGCCAGTCCGGGCCGTCCTTGGACACGGTGATGAAATCATAGCCGAAGAACACGCCGGTGACGCCGGGGATTTCGAACAGCCGGCCAGCCAGCGGCGAGGCCGTCGCCGCACTGTCGGCATCGCGGAAATCGGCGGTGCCTTCGAGCAGCACTTCCTTGCCGGGCAGGAATTTCAGCGTCGCCGGATTGGGCGTCGACTCGGTCTGGATGAACATGGCCGTCTCCATGCCCGTTTTGGGCAACTAGTTTGGAATAGTTCTAAATAGGCTCTATCGGCTGGACATTCAAGCGAAACGCGTCGCCGGAACGGCTGGCTGGCGGAATGTTTTTGCTGGCTGGGGAACTGGATCCCGGGCGGGCCTCAGGCGAGGCTGTCGATCTCCTCATCCGACAGGTTCTGCGGCACCACGGTCACCGGGATCGGAAAGGCCGCGCCCTTGCCGGCCACGGCACCGACCAGCGGTCCGGGACCTTCCTTGCCGGCGCCGGCCGCCAGCACCAGGATTGCGATATCCTGGTCTTCCTCGATCAGTTTATGGATCTCTTCGGTAGGCTTGCCTTCGCGCACGACCATCTCCGGTTCGATGCCGAGCTTCTGGCGCACCTTGTTGGCGTAGCCGTCGAGCGCCGCGCGCGCCGTGGCGTTCGCCTCCTCGCGCATGATCTTCTCGACGCCTAGCCAGTGCTGGAAATCGTCCGGTACGATGACATAGAGCAGCACCAGCGTGCCGCTGGTGCTCTGCGCCCGCTTCGAGGCGTAGGCGACGGCGCGTTCGCATTCCGGCGTGTCATCGATGATGGTCAGGAATTTCCTGCGATGACCGGCTTCGCGGCTGAGACGTTTGGAGACCATGTCTACCTACTCGGTATCTTTGGGCCGCAATCTGCCACCGCGGCAGGCCGGCGGCAAGCCGCCGGCCACAGGCCAGTATGTCTTGGCCGATATGAGGCGGCGCGTTGACGATCGGGCTCAGCCCTGCAGCAGCCCGACAATGTCGCGCACCGTCTTCATTGTCGTCTCGGCAAGCACCCCGGCGCGTTCGCCGCCGTCCCGGAGCACGGCGTCGACATAGGCGCGGTCGCCCTGGATGCGGCGCATCTCGCCGGCGATCGGCGCCAGCTTCTCCACCGCGAGATCGGCCAGCGCCGGCTTGAACACGGAAAACTGCTGGCCGCCGAACTCTTTCAGCACGTCGGCCTTCGACATCTCGGCGAGGCCCGCATAGATGCCGACCAGGTTCTCCGCCTCGGGCCGGCTTTCCAGCCCGTCGATCTCGCTCGGCAAGGCCTCCGGGTCGGTCTTGGCCTTGCGGATTTTTTTCGAGATGGTGTCGGCGTCGTCGGTCAGGTTGATGCGCGACAGGTCCGATGGGTCCGACTTCGACATTTTCTTCGACCCGTCGCGCAGGCTCATGATGCGCGCCGCCGGCCCGCCGATGACCGGTTCGGTGATCGGGAAGAAGCCGTTCACCGTCTCCTCGCCGACCTGCATCTCGACGCCGACGCCAAGACCAGCAATGCGGTCGGAGAAATCGTTGTTGAATTTCTGGGCGATGTCGCGGGTCAGTTCCAGGTGCTGTTTCTGGTCCTCGCCCACCGGCACGTGGGTGGCGCGGTAGAGCAGGATGTCGGCCGCCATCAGCGAGGGATAGGCGAGCAGACCCAGCGAGGCATTCTCGCGGTCCTTGCCGGCCTTGTCCTTGAACTGCGTCATCTTGTTCATCCAGCCGATGCGCGCGACGCAATTGAGGATCCAGGCAAGTTCCGCATGCTGCATCACCCGCGACTGGTTGAAGACGATGTGCTTCTTCGGATCGATGCCGGAGGCGAGGAACGCCGCGGTGATCGACCGCGTCTGGTCGGCAAGATCGTCATAGACGAGCTGGGCGGTCAGCGAATGCAGGTCAACGACGCAGTAGATGCAGTCGGACGTATCCTGCAGGGCGACGAATTTCTTGATGGCGCCGAGATAGTTGCCGAGATGCAGATTGCCGGTCGGCTGGACACCGGAGAAGACGAGTGGCTTGAAGGCGGACATGGTTTCCTCATGGCTTGTGGAGGGCCGTATAAGCGTGATTCCGAAAAGTTGCAGACTTTTCGGAGCCAATCACGCGGCTGGAAACCGCGCGCGGCGAAAGCCTTGCGACGGCGCGCTTATGGACCAACGCAATTGCCGGATCAAGAGCAGTTGCAATCGACAGGCCCATTGCTTTGGGCGCTGTTTGTGCGGCGCACTTGTAGATATGCAACGACATCGACATGTATGATATCGCGAGGCGTGTCCTGCATATGATCCTGATGAGAAATAGAATGCCTGTGACCGTTAACGGCGAGGACGCGCCCAAGCGCCGTCGCGATCGCGAGACACCGCTGGAGACAGCGGCGCGGCTTCGGGCTGAATTCAGGATCGAACTTGGCAAACAGGCACGCGAGGCACTGCCGCGCCAGGTCTACGACGAACTGTCTGGCGAAGGCTGATGCTTGTCGGCGACGTCGCCACCGTTGGGCTTACGGATCTGGAGACTGTTCCCTGGTCGCTGGCGATCCCCTGCGTCCGACATTGCGCCGGATCATGCCGATATCGGCGCCGCCGGTGGCGAACGCGGTGACGAAATAGAGCGTCGCCCCGCCGGCCACCAGCGCGAGTACCGTCGTGGCCTTGATGACCAGCGGCGAGCCGGGTCCGAGCCTGACGGCGAAATAATGTTCGGCGAAATAGAGGGCGACCCCCATTACCACCGCCGACAGCACCAGCCGCGGAATGCGCTTCAGGAGCGGCACGTCGCGGCCCCAATGGCCGCGCCGGATCAGCACGGCAAGCAGCATCAACGCGTTGACCCAGCCGGCGACGGCCGAAGCCACGGCAATACCGGGTGCGCCCATCCTCGGGAACAGCGTCAGCGCCGTGGCGACGTTCACCGCCACGGAGATTGCGGCGAAGATCATCGGCGTGCGCGTGTCCTCGCGGGCGAAATAGCCTGGGGTGAAGGCCTTGATCAGCACGAAGGCCGGCAGGCCGAGACCGAAGATCGCCAGGATCGCCGCCACGACAGGCGTTGAATGGTTGGCGGCGAACGCGCCGCGCTCATAGACCAGCCGTACGATAGGTTCCGACATGACCCAGAGTGCCGCCGCCGCCGGCAACGTCATGAACAGGGTGAATTCGACGGAGCGGTTCTGCAGATTGGCGGCCTCGATCAGGTTGCCTGACTTCAGCGCCCGCGACAGTTCGGGCAACAGCACGATCGCCACCGCGACGCCGACGACACCGAGCGGCAACTGGTAGACGCGGTCGGCATAGGCCAGCGAGGAGACGGCACTGTCCTGCGCCGAGGCGATGGCCGTTCCGATCAGCTGGTTGATCTGGGTGATGCCGCCGGTGATCGCCGCCGGCAGCGCCAGGATCAGCAGCCGCTTCACGTTCGGCGTCATCTTCGGCCGGCGGAAGCCGATCGAGATGCCGGCATTGCGCACCGCCACCCAGACGATGGCAAGCTGCACCACGCCCGCCGCCAGCACGCCCCAGGACAGGGCGAAGCCGACAGCATGTGCATCCAGTCCATGGTACCAGGCGTAGCCAAGCACGCTGATAAGGATGATGTTGAGGAAAGCCGGCGCGATCGCCGCCGCGAAATAGCGCCGCAGCGAGTTCAGCATGCCCGCCATCATGGCTGCGAGCGACATGCAGATCAGATACGGGAACATGATCGTCGCAAGCGTGACGGTCGTCTCGAATTTGCCCGGCGTGTCGGCAAAGCCCGGCGCCACCAGATAGCGCACGATCAGCGGCATCGCCAGTTCCATGGCAATGGTCAGCGCCAGGAGCGCCGTGAACAGGACGCCGAACACCTCTTCCGAGAAACGCTTGGCGCCGTCGGTGCCGTGCGTCTCGATCTCCTTGGCGAACAGCGGCACGAAGGCGGCATTGAAAGCGCCCTCGGCGAACAGCCGGCGAAACGTGTTGGGAAACTGGAAGGCGGCGTTGAAGGCGTCCGCGACCGGTCCAGTGCCGAGTGCGGCTGCCATCAGCATCTCGCGGCCGAAACCGAGCGCACGGCTCATCAGTGTGCCGGAAGCGACGGTAGCAAACTTCTTGACGAGACTCATGCGTTCGCAAACTGCCTGTGGGATTGGGAGAAGGGGATGATGGCCGTCACTCGGCGGCTGCCTTGGCCCTGCCGCCGCGTTCCGGCACGATGCCTTCGAGCGTCGCGATCAGCCGGTTGCGGATGGTGGCGATGCGGGCTGGGCTGTCGATCTTCTGGCCGGTGAGGTCGGTGACGTAGAAGGTGTCGATGACCTTCTCGCCGAAAGTGGTGATATGCGCCGAGGCAATGTCGAGCGACAGGTCGGACAGCGTCCCGGTGATCTCCGACAAAAGGCCAGGGCGGTCGAGCCCCTCGACCTCGATGACCGAAAACCGGTTCGACAGCGCGTTGCGGATTTCGGCGCGCGGCGGGATCTTGAACACCTTGGATCCGCGCCTTGGCTTGGTGCGTTTCTCGATCATCTCCGGCAGCCAGCTCTTGCCCGACAGCACGTCCTCGATCAGCCGGCCGACGCGCTCGGCGCGCCGGCGCTCGTCCTCGTCGCGATCGAACTCCCTCGATATCAGGATCGTGTCCAGAGCGCGGCCATCCGCTGTCGTGAAGATCTGCGCGTCGACGATGTTGCCGCCGGCCCCGGCGCATGCCCCGGCAATGACCGAGAGAAGACGGGGATGGTCCTGCGCCAGCACGGTGATTTCGGTCACCGCCTCGAACTGATGGGTCTTGACCATGGTGGCGAGCTTATTGCCAGCCGCGTCCGTCTCGCGAATGAATTCGGCGTGGCGGAGCTGGTCCGGCAGGTCCACGGTCAGGAGATAGTTTTCATAATGCAGCCCGACATAGCACTTGCGCGCCTTGTCGGGCCAGTCGGCGAGCGCCTCCGCCAGGCGTTCGCGCGCTGCCGCCGTGCGTTGGGCGCGCGAGACTTCCGAAAAGCCGCCGGTCAGCAGCAGTTCGGTCTCGTAGTAGAGCGTACGCAGCAACTGGCCCTTCCAGCCGTTCCACACGCCCGGTCCGACGCCCCTGATGTCGCAGACGGTCAGGATCAACAGCATCTTCAGCCGCTCGACCGACTGCACGATCGAGGCGAAGTCCTCGATCGTCTTGCGGTCGTTGAGGTCGCGGGTCTGCGCCGTCATCGACATGACAAGGTGGTTCTCGACCAGCCAGGCGACGGTTTCCGTATCGGCCGGCGAAAGCCCCATATGCGGGCAGATCCGCTTTGCGATCCTGGCGCCGGCCTCGGAATGGTCTTCAGGCCTGCCCTTGGCGATGTCGTGCAGCAGCACGGCGACATAGAGCGCCTCGCGGCTCTTCTTCAGGCCCGGCATCAGCGAATGCGACAGCGGATGCACCTTCTCGCCGTCGCCGCGCTCGATCTCGGCCAGCACGCCGATGCAGCGGATCAGGTGCTCGTCGATCGTGTAGTGGTGGTACATCGAGAACTGCATCATGGCGACGATCTTGCCGAAATCCGGGATCAGCCGGCCGAGCAGCCCCGCCTCGTTCATGCGCCGCAGGTTGAGTTCGGCGTTGCGGTCCGAGGTCAGTATGTCGAGGAACAGCCGGTTGGCTTCCTCGTCGCGCCTGAGCGACTTGTTGACCAGGCCGAGCGAACGAGTGAGCAGTTTCAGCGCATCGGGATGGAATTCCAGCCCGTGCTTGTCGGCGAACCAGAACAGCCTGAGAAGATTGACCGGGTCGCGCTCGAAGACGCCGTCGTCGGCGATGTTGATGCGATGGTTGTCGACGATGAAGTCGGACGTGCCGGCAAGCTTGCGCTTGCGGCGCTGGAAGGTGAGAAAGATGCGGTTGAAGCCGGGAACATGCTTGGCCTGCTCTTCCTCCAGCGCGGCGCAGAAGATACGGGTCAGGTCGCCGACATCCTTGGCGACGAGGAAATAGTGCTTCATGAAGCGTTCGACAGCCGACAGGCCGGGATGGGTCGTATAGCCGAGCCGTTCGGCGATCTCGCGCTGGATGTCGAAATGCAGCCGCTCCTCGGCCTTCCCCGTGAGGAAATGCATGTGGCAGCGCACCGCCCACAGGAAATCCTCGGCCTTCTGGAACTCACGATACTCGGCCTCGGTAAAAACGCCTTTCTCGACCAGTTCCTCGCCGGTGCGCACGCGGTAAAAATACTTGCCGATCCAGAACAGCGTCTGCAGATCGCGCAACCCACCCTTGCCGTCCTTGACGTTGGGTTCGACCAGATAGCGGCTTTCGCCGGCCTTGGCATGGCGCTCGTCGCGTTCGGCGAGCTTGGCCTGCACATATTCCGGGCCGGTCGTGCGCACCACCTCATGGTCGAAGCGCAGCATCAGCTCGTCATAGAGTTTGCGTTCGCCCCACAGGAAACGGGCTTCCAGGATCGAGGTGCGGATGGTGATGTCGGTGCGCGACAGCCTGAGGCACTCATCGATGTTGCGGGTGGCATGGCCGACCTTCAGCCCCATGTCCCACAGCATGTAGAGCATGTACTCGACTGTTTGTTCGCCCCACGGCGTCTGCTTGTAGGGCAGCAGGAACAGGAGGTCGATGTCGGATCCCGGCGCCAGCGTGCCGCGGCCGTAGCCTCCGACGGCAACGACCGCCATGCGTTCGGCCGAGGACCGGTTCTTCACCCGGTAGACATGCGTCGCGGCAAAGTCGTAGAGCGCACAGATCAGCTCGTCCATCAGGTGCGACAGCCGTTCGGCGCAAGCGTTGCCGCCGCCATCTTGCCTCAGCATGGCCTCGGCTGTCTTGCGGCCCTCGGCGAGGCGCCGCTTGAGAAGCTGAAGAACGGCAGCACGGATGGCCTGGCTGGAACCGTCGCCGGCACTGGCCGCGGTCAGCGCGGTCATCTCGCGGCGCAAAGCCTCGCCGTCGATCAATTCATCGAGCTTCAGGGAAATTTTCGCCATGGATACCGGTTGGCCCTGCCTTTTGGGCGGCGTCTATAGCGTGTTTTCGCGGCGCTGGGTATGGGCCTGGTGTCGATCCGGCAAACGCTCTAGTCGTTTGCCCGGGCAAACGCTCTAGTCGTTTGCCTCGACTGGAGCGAGCGGTACGACAATCTGCCGCCGCAGCCTGCAGAGATCGGTGATCTGCCGCGCTGCCCGCCGGGCCTCCCTGCGGATCCGCGCGAGAGCCGGCATCCTGTGTCCGTCGGCGAGCCCGCTTGCGACCCACTCGGCCTCCCGTCCCGGTTCAACCAGGCTCGGCAACCTGTTGCCCACGAACTGCTCCTGCGCACAGAGCGCCGGGACAAGCTGGTAGATCGTCTTGTCGCTCGACGTAGCGAACGCAGGGTCGAAGATGAGACTGTCGACCGCCACATTGACTTCCGCGGTCGCCTCGAGAAGGGCACGTGCCGTTTGCCGGGAGAGCAGGTAACCGCCAGTTCCGATGTGGTTCTTGCGGAGCCTGAACAGCGAAAACCCGCCGCCGACGGAAAACCTCTCCCTCTGGATCACCGTTGTGTGGAAGAATGTCTCGAGCTTGACGACATCGGCATCGGCCGGAATCCAGCTCGTATCGGCAAGCAGCGCACCGGCTTTCGCCGAAAACACGATGTCGTCCTCGAAGACGGCGCCATAGGGCGCATCGTCTTGCGCGATAATGGTCCAGCAGGCGCGATGGCTGTGCAGGCATGCGATCTCGCTGCCGGACAGGCGCCGCACCGCATGCAGTGGATGCTGGCGCTGCAGCATGAGGTCCGGATGGTCCCTTGCATCGATTGCGGCAACCCGCTCGAATCCAAGGCCGATGCGCGCAAATTCCGCCGTCGTATGGGCAAGCCGGTCGGGAGATCGATCGAGGTTGATGACCAGGCGCTTCACTATGGGCAAAGATCCAGCGGGAAAGGTAGCGTGTAATACATTTGCAGCGGCGCGGTTTCAGCGTAGGCGCGCGGTTGTGTACAGTTTTTGCCATTCGGTCAATCCGCTGGGCTCGGAGAACCAAAACCAAAATGGCCCTTGACCTTCCAGTTACTGGAAGCACTACGTCGGGTTTTGAAGCAGTGACAATCAAGGCATTTTAGAATGACGCATTCAGAACACGATCATCACACGCACGGCTCGCATGGCGGCTGTTGCGCGCCGAAAGGGGCCGCCTCGGATGCGGTTCTGCGCGACCCGGTCTGCGGCATGACCGTGGATCCGGCCGCCGGCAAACCGACATTCGAGCATGGCGGCCGCCTCTATCATTTCTGCAGCGAGCGCTGCCGTTCGAAGTTTCAGGCCGAGCCGGAAAGCTACCTGACGGCGACCGACCCTGTCTGCGGCATGAGCGTCGACCGCGCGACGGCGAAACATTTTGTCCGCCATGAAGGCCAAGGCTTTTATTTCTGCTCCGCCGGCTGCAAGGCGAAGTTCGAGGCGGCGCCGCAAACCTATCTCGGCGGCAGGCCGGCGCCGGCGCCGGTGCCCAAGGGCACGCAATACACCTGCCCCATGCATCCGCAGATCATCCGCGACAAGCCCGGCTCCTGCCCGATCTGCGGCATGGCGCTCGAGCCAATGGGCGTGCCAACCGGCAATGAAGGGCCAAATCCCGAACTGGTCGATTTCACGCGGCGGCTCTGGGTGAGCGCGGTGCTGTCGCTCCCGCTGCTGATCATCGCCATGGCGCCGATGGTAGGCCTGTCGCTGGAGGGCCTGGTCGAGGATCGCGCAAAGGTCTGGATCGAACTGGTCCTGGCGAGCCCGGTGGTGCTCTGGGCCGCCTTCCCGTTTTTCCATCGCGGCTGGGACTCGATCCTCAACCGCAGCCCCAACATGTGGACGCTGATCTCGCTCGGCGTCGGCGCCGCCTATCTCTACAGCGTCGCCGCCACGCTCTTCCCGGACATCTTTCCGCATCAGTTTCGCGGCCATGGCGGTGCGGTGCCGGTTTATTTCGAGGCAGCCGCAGTCATCGTGGCGCTGGTCTTCCTCGGCCAGGTGCTGGAACTGCGCGCCCGCGAAAAGACCGGATCGGCGATCCGCGCTCTGCTTGACCTCGCGCCGAAGACCGCACGGCGGATCGCCGAGGACGGTTCCGAGGGCGATGTGCCGCTGGACGACGTCAAGACCGGCGAGCGCCTGCGCATCAGGCCCGGCGATGCCGTGCCGGTCGACGGCACGGTACTCGAAGGCCGCTCCTCCATCGACGAATCGATGATCACGGGCGAACCCTTGCCGGTCGAGAAAGCCGAAGGCGATGCCTTGACCGGCGGCACGCTCAACAAGAACGGCTCCCTGATCATGCGCGCCGAACGGATCGGCGCCGAGACCACGCTGTCGCGCATCGTCGAACTCGTCGCCAAGGCACAGCGCTCGCGCGCGCCGATCCAGGGTTTGGCCGACCGCGTTTCCTTCTATTTTGTCCCGGCCGTCGTCCTGGTCGCCATCGCCGCGTTCATCGCCTGGGCGGTCTTCGGCCCCGAGCCCAGCCTGATCTTCGCCATCGTCTCGGCGGTTTCGGTGCTGATCATCGCCTGTCCCTGTGCGCTGGGTCTCGCCACGCCGATGTCGATCATGACCGCTACCGGGCGCGGCGCGCATGCCGGCGTGCTGATCAAGGAAGCCGCCGCGCTTGAACGCTTCGCCGCTGTCGACACCTTGATCGTCGACAAGACCGGCACGCTGACCGAGGGCCGGCCGAAATTGACCGACGTCGTGGCTGCCAGTGGCTTTTCCGAGGACGAATTGCTGGTATACGCCGCGACCCTGGAAAAAGGCTCGGAGCACCCGCTGGCCGAGGCCATCGTCGACGGGGCGGGCCAGCGCGGCGTGAAGATCGCCGAGGCCGGCAGCTTCGAAGCGGTTACCGGCAAGGGCGTTTCCGGCACCGTATCGGGCAAGAGGGTCGCGCTCGGCAATGCCGCGATGATGGCCGATCTCGCCATCGACGTTTCCGCAATCCTGGCCAGCGTGGAAGCGTTGCAGGGCGATGGCAAGACGGCGATGTTCGTCGCTGTCGACGGCAAGCTGGCCGGCATCGTCGCCGTCGCCGATCCGGTCAAGGCGACCACGGCCGAGGCGATCAAGGCACTGCATGACAGCGGGCTGAGGATCATCATGGCGACCGGCGACAATGAGCGCACCGCCAAGGCGATCGCTGGACGTCTCGGCATCGACGAGGTTCGGGCAGGTCTGTTGCCGGAACAGAAGGCAGCGCTCGTCGACGAACTGCGCGGCAGGGGTGCCGGCGTCGCCATGG